>NZ_CP012024.1:1848000-2149750 GCF_001050115.1 Bacillus smithii
TCCTACTAAAAGGACGAAGCTTCGGATCGCTTAACCAGCCGATGACAAATCAACGAACAAAATCAAAGGCCGTTTTTATGCCGCTTTTTTCCTTTTGTCCTAGATTCCGCAGTGGCAATATAACCCATAATCATGCGCACCAAAATGGGGCTCACTCATTTTTGCAACGAGTGAGCCCCATTTTTACGAACTTAAACGATCAGAATGAAAGCTTGATTCTGATACTTGAATTCCGTTTTGATCAACGGATAACAGTTCGATTTCACAGTCCCAAAATCGGGCTTGAAGAGACTGCGCCAATTTCTCGCCTTTTCCTTTTTCCGCAAAAGAAAGAACCGCCGGCCCCGCCCCGCTTATGACCGTTCCAAAAGCCCCGTTATTGCGGGCGCATTTCCTCATTTCTTCAAAGCAGTCAATCAAATGGATTCGGTATGGTTCATGAAAGAGATCTTTTTCCATCACATTTCCAGCCAACTCGTAATCCCCGGTTAACAACGCCGCTAAAAAAACATTGGAAAGCGCGCTCGCTTGAACCGCTTTTTTTCTTTCCAATACATTCGGCAAGACCTTTCTAGCTTCTTCTGTCTTCAATTCATAGGAAGGGATCAAAGCGACAATATCCACGTCTAATGAGGAGATATGAACCGATTTTGTTTTCTCGCCATCATAGACGCCGATGACTAGGCCACCGTAAATCGAGGCGCCGATATTATCCGGATGCCCTTCTATTCGAGTACCGATTTGCATTTTTTCTTCGGTTGAGAGAGATAAGCCGCAAAATTGATTGGCCAGTTCAATGCCGGCTGCAACCGCCGCCGCACTGCTGCCTAATCCCCTTGCTAACGGAATATCACTTTGCATTTTGATCGTTAAAGGGGGAAGAGGAGCTTTAAATATAGCTGCGGTTTTTTGAGCCATTTGGCAAACGAAATGAGATTCATCATTCGGCAGCTCTTTCAACTCCGGGCTTAAATGCTCAAAATGCCAATGATCTCCTCTACTCGCTTGAATTTTCAAATATTTAGAAAGAGCGAGGCCGATAGAATCGAACCCCGGCCCCAAGTTCGCCGTGCTGGCAGGCACAGTGATCGTCAGCGAAGAACTCATGCATGTACAACCCCTTCAATGTATTCAAATACGGCCTTTTCCTCATTCGGCAGGACGACCGGTTTCTTTTGAATGCGTTGAATAGCGGTTTCAGGATCTTTCAGTCCATTGCCTGTCAAAACGGCAACGATAGTGCTTCCGGCCGGAATTTCACCCGTTTTTCGCTGTTTTATGATGCCGGCAATCGATGCTGCTGAAGCTGGTTCGGCAAAAAGGCCTTCCTCTTTCGCCAACAGTTGAAATGCTTCTAAAATTTCTTGATCCGTTACAAAATCGATTTTCCCGTTGGATTCATCGCGAGCCCTCACTGCTTTTTCCCAGCTCGCAGGATTCCCGATTCGGATAGCGGTCGCGACTGTCTCCGGATGTTCAATCACTCTATTTTGCACAATCGCTGCTGCTCCTTCCGCTTCAAATCCATGCATTTTCGGCAATCCCGTTTTCCGTTTCTCATGAAATTCTTTAAAGCCTTTCCAATAGGCCGAAATGTTTCCGGCATTACCGACCGGAATCGCCAATATATCCGGAGCCTTGCCTAATTGTTCACATATTTCAAACGCTGCGGTTTTTTGTCCTTCAATCCGGTATGGATTCACCGAATTCACTAAGGTAATAGGAGAGTTTTCACTCATAGAACGCACCATTTTCAACGCTTCATCAAAGTTTCCTTCGATGGCCACAATCTCGGCTCCGTACATCATCGCTTGAGCTAGTTTTCCTAGAGCGATTTTTCCATTTGGGATCACAATCACCGCTTTTAATCCCGCCCTTGCCGCATAAGCCGCAGCCGAAGCGGAAGTATTTCCGGTCGAAGCGCAAATAATCGTTTGGCTCCCCTCTTCTTTCGCTTTGGCTACCGCCACCACCATTCCCCGATCTTTAAAAGATCCCGTTGGATTCGCCCCTTCCACTTTCACAAAGAGCTGGCAATCTAATTGGTGGGACAAACGTTTTAAAGGAATAAGCGGTGTATTGCCTTCCATTAAGGTTAATTCAGGGGTTTGATCTGTAACCGGCAAAAATTCTTTATACTTTTTTAACAATCCTTCCCATTTCATTTTAAACCGTCTCCTTCCACTCGATAAAAACTTTGAATTCCTTTCACGACCGATAAATCTCGAATATGCTGCAATACACTTTGGTAATTTTCCATCGTTGCTTTATGCGTGACGATCACAATTTCCGCCAGCCCTTTTTCCTCCAGCGGGAGTTGGAGAATTTTTTCAAAACTGATCGAATAAGCAGAAAATAATTTTGTCAGTTCAGAAAAAGCTCCCACTTCATCACGGACATGAAGGCGGATAAAATACTTGGCAAGACGTTCATCCGCTTTCTTTAAGTTTTTTTCATACTGCGGCAACAACGTGTTTTTCCCGTTTACTCCCAGGCGCATATTTTTCACAACTGCCACGATATCGCTGACGACCGATGTTGCGGTTGGCAAACTTCCGGCACCCGGTCCGTAAAACATCGTTTCTCCCACCGCCTCCCCATAAACATAAACCGCATTGTATTCATCGTTCACGGAGGAAAGCGGATGGTTTTTGGACAAGAACGTCGGCTGGACACTGACTTCCGCTTTTCCGTCTACTTGATGGGCATATCCGATTAATTTCATCGTATAGCCGAGCATATCGCCATATTTTAAGTCTTCTTTTGTCACCTTCGAAATGCCGGTCACTTCTACGTCTTCAAGGTCGATATTCATGGAAAACGCCAATCTCGATAAAATGGCCATTTTTCTGGCCGCATCAAGTCCTTCTACGTCAGCGGTCGGATCTGCTTCGGCATATCCAAGTTTCTGTGCATTTTGCAAAGCCGTTTCATAAGATAGACCTTCTTTATCCATTTTGGTCAAAATATAATTGGTCGTTCCATTCACAATCCCCATCAATTTTTCGATTTTGTCAGAAGCTAAACCGTCTGCCAAACCGCGGATAATGGGAATCCCTCCGGCGACACTCGCCTCATAATATAAGTCACAACCATTTGCCGTCGCGGCATCTTGCAATTCGGAACCATAAAGGGCGATTAAGTCTTTATTGGCGGTTACTACATGTTTTTTCGCTTGAAAAGCTTCTAAAATATATTTCTTCGTGTCTTCAATCCCGCCCATCACTTCTACAATGATGTCAATCTCAGGATTGAGCACGACTTCTTTATAATCGGTGGTCAGAATTTCTCTACGAATGTCAACTTCTCTTTCTTTTTCTATATCCCGCACAAGCACTTTATGGATGGTCAAGGAACAACCAAGTTGATGAACGAGCTGTTCTTGATGGTTTTGAACGAGTTTCACTACACCCGATCCAACTGTTCCCAGACCTAGGAGACCGATTGAGATACTCTCTTTCATCTATTTTTCACCCCGTGTATTTTTATGGTGTACATTTGTTTTTGTATAATAGACATTATACATTTTTCACTCTTGTTTTACAATAAAATTTTGTAAAAATTTAATTTTCATTCAATTTTGTATTATCTCCGCTGCGAACCGCGTACCAAAAAAGAATCCAATGAATACCAATGGCTTCTTACGTAAGTTTGGCAAAAACCGATTTTCTTTCTGTACAAGCTTCTGCATCGCCAATAGCCTTAAAATAAAAAAAGGAGACATTTGTCTCCCTCGCTTCTTATCTATATCTTCAAAAAACAGCTCACTGCCCTTTATCTTTATCCTCACGAATGAATGGAAAAAAACCTGCTTTCTTTCATTACTCCACGTTTTCTAATAAAATGGCCATACCTTGACCGCCGCCTACACAAAGAGCAGCAAGTCCAAATTGTTCATTTCGACGCCTCATTTCATATAGCAATGTCGTTGTAATTCGTGCTCCTGTCGCTCCCAGCGGGTGCCCAAGTGCAATAGCCCCTCCGTTGACATTGACTTTCTTCATGTCTAAATGAAGCTCGCGTATAACAGCGATTGCTTGTGACGCAAAGGCTTCGTTGAGTTCAATTAAACCGATTTCTTTTAAAGGGACTTGTACATTTTTTAGAAGCTTTTGAACAGCCGGGACAGGCCCTATCCCCATCACTCGCGGGTCCACTCCTGCAGCAGCCCAACCTTTTATTTTCGCAAGTGGTTTGAATCCTAACTCATTGGCCTTATCTATTGACATAATCACTAATGCGCATGCCCCATCATTTCTCCCACATGCATTGCCAGCTGTGACAGTACCGTTTTCACGAAAAACTGGCTGTAATGACGCGAGTTTCTCTATCGTTGTATCTGGCCGAGGATGTTCATCTTGATCAAATAAAAATTCTTTTTTCTTTTCTTTGACTAATACAGGAACAATTTCTTCTCTGAATGTACCGTTTTGAATCGCTTTCTGTGCTTTCTGTTGACTTTCTAATGCAAAGGCATCTTGGTCTTCTCTTGAAATTTTGAATTGTTCCGCAACATTTTCTGCTGTAATCCCCATCCCTAATTGGTCTCCATAAATTTCAGCAGGCTGCTGGCCGGCTTCTAAGTTTGAATCTACTAAATGTGGTGTACCATCTCCAAATCTTGCATTTCGCAAATAAATGGGGGAACGACTCATATTTTCTGTCCCGCCCGCCACAATTATTTCTGCTTGGCCGAACGCAATTTGTTGTACAGCTGAAGCAATGGCCTGCATTCCAGAAGCGCATAAACGATTTATAGTAAAAGCAGGGGATTCAACTGGAATACCGGCTCGTAAAGCGGCAACACGTGCAACGTTCGATGATTCTGTCGTTTGCCTTACTTCTCCCAAAATCACTTCATCTACTAATTCAGGAGGTAATGAAATACGATTCAGTGCTTCTTTTATGGCATAGTATGCTAGGAAACCCGAGTTAATAGACTTTAACGATCCACCATATTTTCCAATCGGTGTACGTACTGCACTGACAATGACTGACTCCTTAAACATTGGCTGTTGTTCCTTTCTTTATTTGATATTCTTTTTTTAATTGGCCAGCAATAATATTTTTTTGAATTTCGCTTGTTCCTTCATAAATTCGTGTAATGCGAGCATCTCGATAAAACCTCTCGATCGGATAGTCGGCCATATATCCTAGTCCGCCGTGAATCTGTACAGCTTTATCAGCAACACGGTTAGAAACTTCAGAGCCGTATAGTTTCAACATTGCCGCTTCTTTAATGACTTTCATTTTTTGGTCAACCATCCAAGCGACTCTATACGTAAAAGATCTTAACACTTCGATTTCCATCGCCATTTCTGCTAACATATGAGCAATCGCTTTCTATAATCGGCACGCCAAATTGAATTCGTTCAGGCGCATGATATATAGACATATCCAGCCGTTTTTGACAGGATCCAAAATTTCTGGCCGCTAAGCCTGCCCGCCATTCACTAAAATCTTTAAGGCGTTCACATATCCTTGACCTTCTTCTCCAAGAACATTTTGTACAGGTACCTCACAATCTTCTAAAATAATTTCCGCAGAATGAGAGCCGCGCAATCCCATTTTGTTTTCAACCGCCCCTACGTGAAACCCTGGGAAGTCTTTTTCGACAATAAAACTTGTGATTCCTTTCGCTCCTTTTGATGGATCGGTGACGGCCATCACTGTAAAAATATCTGCCTCTGTTGCATTCGTAATATAATGTTTTATCCCGTTTAAAATATATTTATCGCCTTTTTTTACCGCCGTTGTTTTTAAGTTCGCTGCATTCACCCCTGCTTCAGGCTCTGTAAGTGCAAAAGCTCCGATTCGTTCACCGCTAGCCATATCAGGTAAATATTTTCTTTTTTGTTCTTCCGTTCCTATTTCTACAATCCCGACTGTTCCAATTCCTGTGTGGGCTCCAATGAGTGTCGTATAACCGCAATGTGTTGCCGCCTATTTTTTCATAAAGAACACGCTTGCCAACCATGTTTATACCAAGTCCTCCATATTCTTCCGGAATGCTCTATCCAAATAACCCTAATTCTTTCGACATTTCGATTATTCTTTTAGGTATTTTATTACATGAACGTGTTCGATTGTATGAATCGACTCTATTATGAGCTCCACCTCATCGTCCTAAAACGAAAGCATTTTCATAATTGTTGAACCTCTTTTCTGCTATATTCTTTTTTATGATTATTCCGAATTTCGTTTTTTAAAATTGGTCTTCGTCTTCCATTGATGGAGACGCCCTATTAACTATAATCATATTTCCATTGTCACTATTTATTCCATTTCTTTTATCTTTGAAATCATGATTTTTCCCGCCATTCTTTGCCCTCAAATATACAAATGTCGAGAACCAATTCATTTTTTAAAAAAAGATATGAGAAATGTACTCTTGTAAAAATTGCCTGCAGAATCCGAAATAGGATCAAAACGATAATCTGCACCCGAGATGGGTACAAAAAAAAGAACAACGCATTTCGTAAGCCGTTGCTCTTCTAAGTACATGATGATTCCATTAGATTTTTCCTGTAAAACCGTTTACTAGAACATTAAGACCTTGATATTGCTTTTAAAGCGGTAGAAAGGTCTTCCATTGGCATTTTGCAAGCCTGGTTTTCACAAATAAAAACAAGTAAATCTGTCTCTTTTTGCCTTGCAGCTCCTTCCAGCCATTCCGGTCGATGCCCAGACCATACATCAAACGGAAGAAATTGTTCTCGGCAACGTCGCAATACAGCTTCCTTTTCTAAACCGTTAGAACCGATTACGATCACTTCTCGGCCTTGGGCAATCAACGCCATCGCCGCCTCCAACATATACAGCATGGATACAGGAAAAGCGTTCAGTTCTTTTGAAAACGAGCGCACACACATTTCTACACGCTTCATTAATTCCATATCCCCTGCTAATTTCGCCAATCTCCAAAGCTGATAAGCAGCAACGCTATTCCCGGAAGGATAAGCTCCATCATAACCTGGCTTCTCTCGTACCAACAGTTCTTCACCGTCACGGTCTGTAAAGAAAAAGCCGCCGTTTTCATCCCAAAACCGTTCAAACAGGGCATTTTTCAACTCAATCGCAAATGAAAGCATACGAAGATCATCTTCTGCCAAAAACAATTCCAAAGAACCCCACAGCAAAAAAGCATAATCATCCAAATAACCGCGGTATTTCGCTTCACCCTCTCTAAAACGGGCCATTAATCTCTTTTCTTTCCACACATATTTTTCATGAAAAGCCATTGCTTTGCGGGCTTGAGATAACAAGCCGGGATCATCGAAAACAGAACCGGCCTTTGCCAAGGCGGCGATCATCAGACCGTTCCAAGAGGTTAAAACCTTATCATCGACATGTGGTTTCACTCTCTTTTCCCTTGCCTGAAAAAGAAGCTGTTTCGCCTTTGACATAAGATTTTCTAATTCTTCTACACTTAGCCCGTGGTTGGCCGCGATTGTTTCAAGATCGGTTTGAAGCAAATGAAGAATATTTTTTCCTTCAAAGTTGCCTTGATCGGTGACATGATACAGCTCGGAAAAAATCGTTCCCGTTTCCTCGCCTAACACATCCATGATTTCTTCTTTGCTCCACACATAAAATTTTCCTTCTTCTCCTTCGCTATCGGCGTCAATCGCTGAATAAAATCCGCCTTCCGGATGAGTCATCTCTCTGGCGACGAAATCAGCAATTTCTAACACGATCCGTCGATACCGTTCGTTCTTCGTGATTTGATAAGCTTCCGTATAAGCGTACATCAGCAGTGCGTTGTCATACAGCATCTTTTCAAAGTGGGGAACCAGCCACATTCCATCCGTAGAATAGCGTGAAAACCCACCGCCGATATGGTCGTAAATACCGCCCGCAGCCATCGTATCAAGCGTTTTTTCCGCCATCTTGAGCGCGGACTCCTTGCCGGTCATATGGTAATATCGGAACAAAAACAGGAGTTGATGGGGGCTCGGGAATTTCGGCGCTTCTCCAAATCCGCCGTAGAGGCTGTCGAATTTTCCGGCAAGCTGCTGAAACCCTTTATGAACAGCTTCTTCCGTGACCTCTCCCTCGCTCTTTCGGCCCGCCTCTTCTTTCAATGCTTCCACTAATCGGCTACCTATATCAGCGATTCTCTCCGGATCTTGATGATACGCTTGATGCAATTGCGGCAAAATGTCCATCAGTCCCGGCCGGCCATACTGACTGTTTTTTGGAAAATAGGTGCCGGCATAAAACGGCTTTTTGTCCGGAGTCAAAAACACCGTCAACGGCCATCCGCCCTGACCGGTCATCAGCTGGCACACGGTCATATAAACCGAATCAATATCCGGCCGCTCCTCCCGATCCACCTTAATTGCCACAAAATATTGATTTAACAACTCCGCCACTTCAGGATCCTCAAACGACTCCCTCTCCATTACATGGCACCAATGACATGTTGAATAGCCGATACTAACGAATACTGGCTTATTTTCAGATTTAGCCTTTTCAAATGCTTCATTTCCCCATGGATACCAATCTACAGGATTGTAGGCATGCTGCAATAGGTAAGGTGATTTTTCCTGTATAAGTCTATTGGCTTTTTTATCCTTAGTCATGGTGGCAATCACCTCCTTTATATATCTTTATCTGTGTTTTAAGGTCTCAATCTAATCCAACAAGGCTTAATGAAAATTTACAGTCATTTCTCCCTCATCTTTATCAGATTCTCTTGTAAGGTCTACATGACTTATTATTGCCTTTAAGTATATTGTTTCTATCCTCTTCTTTTGTAACCCTGTCAAAGTAATTCAACACATAGTCAAGATACCTAAGCTTATCCATATCATTAACAGCATCCAACTTTTTCAGTTCTTATTTAAAAGATCTATCTCACTTTCAATATTTTTTTGCTGATTCTTATATTTCTCTTTCCTTTCCAAATATTCATCTTGTATAATCTTCATTATCATAAGCATCCATAGCTCTCGATAATCTGTTTTTTCCTTTTGTAGCTCTTTCTGTAGGTGCAATCTCTTTTAATATTGCCTCTTTCCTTAGCAATATCTCCTCCCTCTCCTTTGTTTATAGCTGTAACTAACTCATCCCTGTACTCCCTAACCATTTCTTGTATCTTCTCAACAACCTTACTTTCTTCTACTCCTTTATTTGTACATTTCTCTCCTACAGGTCTCTTATACCAACAGCTTCTAATAACATTCACTGCCTATTTTTATCTTAAAAGGTTCCATTCTTCGTTTAGTCACTTCGATTATAAAAATACAAAAAACAACTTTATAGAGTGCCCGAGTTCATTAGGGGCTTAATGATACTTTGATTTCAATTCCTCATAGTTAAAATAAAAACGCCAGTAACATGCGCGATCATATGAGTTAATAAGGAGGTTTCAATTCCTCATAGTTAAAATAAAAACAGATGTTCGAGTAGAAACAACGGATACTGGTGAAATGTTTCAATTCCTCATAGTTAAAATAAAAACTAAAGAGTTTCAAAATGGCTTTTATGATCGTCATGAGTTTCAATTCCTCATAGTTAAAAGTAAGCGTAAAATAATCCCCACCTTTTAATGATAGGGATTAAATACTATTATTGTGATAAGTTATTAAAAACCCGACAATTCAAAGGAATTGTTTTGGACCAAGGAAGTAGTTGATCAAGCTCATCCATATTGCTTATATCCATATTGGGAAGCCTTTCAAATAAGTAGCGAAGATAATAAAATGGATTTAATTTATTCTCTTTTGCTGTCTCCACAATACTGTAAATGATTGAGCTGGCCTTAGCTCCTTTCGGAGTATTGCTAAAAATCCAGTTCTTCCTACCGATCACAAATGGTTTAATGGATCGTTCACTTCGATTATTATCGATTTCTAAACGTCCATCCTCTAAAAATGCCACGAGTTTTTCCCATTGGTTGAGGCAGTATGTAATGGCTTGACCTAATAGACTCTTTGGTAAAACATTGCTTTTCTCTGTTTTTAGCCATGCTGAAAAAGCCTCCAACAATGGTTGGCTGTGTTTAAGTCGTTTTTTATATCGTTCTTCTGGTGTACATTCTTTCAAATCACGCTCGATGGCAAATAGCTGATTACAGAAATTGAGTCCTTCCCGAACTGTGACTGCTGAATGACGTTTGGATTCAGGAAGTACGTTTAAAGCCTCATCGAACTTTCTGCGGGCATGAGCCCAACATCCAACTAATGTTACGCCGGATACCTTATGGTATCCTGCATATCCATCGACATGCAGGTATCCTTTAAACCCTTTTAGGAATTCTTTGGCATGTTCTCCTGCTCTAGTTTCCTGATAGTCATAAAGGACAAGTGGTGGATCCTCTCTTCCAGTCCGATAAAGCCACATGTAAGATTTCGATGTACTTGACCTTCCAGGTTCATGTAAAACCTGAACAGTTGTTTCATCCGCATGTAGAATGTCTTTAGAGAGGAGATGCTCTTTCATTCGTTGATAAATTGGCGCAAGCCATTTTTCGGCACCATAAAGCATCCAATTGGCCATGGTTTGCCTGGATAAGATCACACCTAATCGTTTGAACTGTTGTTCTTGGCGATATAGAGGTAGCCCCTCTACATATTTTTGATTCATAATATATGCCATGCTTGACGGTGAAGCTAAACTTTTTGGATACACAGATTTTGGGGCAGGTGCTGTAACGATTGGTGTCTCTATTTCATTACGCTCACAATGACGGCATCCATAGACATATCGAACGTGTTTTAAAACTTTGACTTGAGCCGGAATAATCACTAATTCTTGTCGTACTTCTGTGCTCATTTCGTGTGTTTTTTCACCGCAACACGAACAGACCTGCTCTTCTTCGGGTAAACGATATTCAATCGTTTCCATAGGCAGGTTTTCAAACGTAGCTTGACGTTGACCACGTTTCTTTTTACGACGATATGTAATTGTTTCAACAGTTGGCTCTTCGGCTTTTACATTAGACTCTACCTCTGCTTCATTGAATAAAGGTAGTTCTAATTGATTAGGATTTGTTTTTTCGCTTGAAGAGCCAAATTTTCGTTTTTGACTAAGACGATACTGTTCTTCATACCATCGTAATTTCGCCGTCAATTCAACGATTTGCTGTTGAAGTTTTTCAATTAATTCAAATGGGTTTTGGGTAGGATTCTTTAAATTTTTCATCATGTAGTAATAATTCGACGGTTTTAGCTATTTTCCTCCAAGGTTTTTGTTAAAAGTAAAAAATTCATATAACTGTTCTAGCCTTTACTTCTGGGTGTGCTTTCTTTTGCTCCATTGCAAGGCCATCCAATAACCAGCGTAATTGCCGATAACTAATTTGTATCGTTCCAGTGTCATTTTCATTTGGCCATTGAAATTTTCCTTTTTCCAATCGACGATAATAAAGCCAAAAACCATTATAGTCCCAGTGAAGAATTTTTAATTTATCTCGCTTTCGATTACAGAACACAAAATAGCTTGATGAAAAGGGATCTAAATCAAATCCCTCTTTCACCAAAGCAGCTAATCCATCAATGGATTTTCTCAAATCAGTACTTCCTTTTGCCAAGTAAACTCGTTCAGCTCTTGTACCAACTAACATGTTGATTTCAACGTCCTAACCACTTCTGAAAGAAAGGCCGGATCGAAACCAGGTTTTACTTCAATTGAAATCCCACTAATTTCAATCCGTAATGAATTTTCAACTGTTTGTGAATGATCTTCTAGGGTAACGGATGCCCATTTTGTAGACTTTCCTTGATTTTTTATTGGATTTTCAATTTTTCTTAACCAGTATTTAAACTGGTGAATACTCCATTGATTTTCCTTGCACCAGTTTACTTGAGTTTGACCGCTTTTACGATAGTCAGCGATTCGTTGTTCCCAAACCTTTCGTAATTCAGGATTCTTAGGCATAAAAAAACCTCCTTCAATTTCATCTTGAGGAGATTATCTCATGAAATTAGCACATCAAGAAGGTGTCCAAGATTTGACGCTTACAGTTAAAATAAAAACTTCGTATGTTTCATTCCGCAAGAACGACAGTAGTTGTTTCAATTCCTCATAGTTAAAATAAAAACAACAGGGCATTCACCATTATTTAAACATTTTACAATAGTTTCAATTCCTCATAGTTAAAATAAAAACGAAAACGGAGCTCGAATTTCAAATTTTGCACCCCCGTTTCAATTCCTCATAGTTAAAATAAAAACTGTGGAAGGTATATTGAAATCTAGCGTGGCAAAGGAGTTTCAATTCCTCATAGTTAAAATAAAAACAAGGAATCGAAAATGCAGCGAAAGGCGTTGTCGGCGGTTTCAATTCCTCATAGTTAAAATAAAAACGAGGAGGCAGAAATCCTGCCGTATTGTGAAGGATAGTTTCAATTCCTCATAGTTAAAATAAAAACACTTCTTCTGGATTCCTGCTTGGGTTGATTTCAGCTTGTTTCAATTCCTCATAGTTAAAATAAAAACGGTTAAACCGCTTATCGGATTCTCGATCATTGCTGTGAGTTTCAATTCCTCATAGTTAAAATAAAAACCCCAAAATGCATTGATACATTAACAATTTTCAAAGCAGGGCAAGTTCAGGATACTCCATTTCGAAAATTCCGTCAATAGAGAGAATAGCTGATGGCTGTAAGAAGGAAAGAGTAAAAGAAACTGTCGTCGATCCTCTGGGTTTTGTGCGCTATTAGGGGTCGACGACAAAATATATGTTGCTATTCAATGAATTCAACCATCTAGTGTTGATTCGAGATTTTTAAATCACTGAGTATCCATCAGAACAGACACAGGTGAATGATTCCTACCTTCTGAATCGCTTCACTAACTGTATAATCAGCCTTTTTGACAGTTTTTTTACTATACGATGTGCATCTGCCTTACCTTCAAACAAATAAGAACCGAGACAACGTACCAACGGCACATCGCTCGATTCTTGCATATAGGCAGCTTTTCGCTCCCTATTCCATGTCGATTTACAACAAGTACAATCTCTTTGTAAAGGAAAAAACTTGATTATAAAGAAATACAGTTATAATTACAATTTCTCCTAAATTCAAAAATCTTCATAGACTATTTCGTAAAATTTTGATCTCTTTCTTTCAAATATTAACTCATTTCTTGTGTAATCATATTTAATCTATCTGCGGAGAGAGACACTTCTTCAAACGCTTTCCCTAATTCATCTATCACGTTTACAAAGGAAACCAATTCCGTCTCTATATTATTGTTTTGTCGCATTGTTTCAACCATCGTATCTAAAATTTGTTCAAAGTGTTCCTCTGTTTCATTCATGTTTTGATTGCCATTATTCACTTCTGTTTTTATTTTTTCAAGCGAATTGTTAAGTTCCTCCACTTGTTTTTGAGTATTTTGAATTAGAGACGATACTTTTGAAACAGAGTTCTTTGTTTGCTCGGACAATTTTCGAACTTCGCCAGCCACAACAGCAAAACCGCGACCCGATTCTCCTGCTCTTGCGGCCTCTATCGTCGCATTTAGCGATAATAAGTTGGTTTGGTCAGCAATGCCAGTCACAATACCAACTATTTCTTGCATTTGTTTCGATATTTCTAATAATACTTGGACATCATTGGATATATCATCAACCTCACTATAAATGTTAGACATGATGAATGCCTGTTTTTGCATATGTTCTTTTCCTTTTTCGGCGCGTTCTTTTGCGATCAAAGACAGCTGAGTTCCGTTTTTTGCAAGTGAAACGATTTCATTTGATTGCGAGATTAATTGTTGGAAAGAAGCATTTGTTTGCTCTGAGATGGCGGCTAGATTTTGCGAAGCACTTGCAACGTTATGACGTGCTGACCTTTTTTGTTCCTCAGCCGCTTCCTTTAATCTTTCTGATTCAGCATCGTATGCCTCTAATACTAACTGTTGTTCTAGATTTAAAATTTTTGAGACGGCTCTTATAGCTAGAAAACACTCTTCCTTATCTATAATGTTTTGTTGGATAATATCTATTAGGGCTAACAATAGATCTTGAAAAGCACACATATACCATTTCGTTTGAAGACCTATTTTTACATGCATATGCGCAATTTTAATCCTTTTGTCGATAAAAGACTCATCTATTCTTCCATTAAACATTTCAATAATATGTTGTCTTAGTGTCTTTTTTAATCTCTCTATTGAACTGTAATCATTAATAATTTTCAATAGCGAAGGTTCATTTTCCAAGTTTTTGTAAAATCTGTCAACAATAAAGTCTATTTTTTCGATTACGAATGGCTGTATTGCATGAATAATATATAAATCTTTTTCTGTCAGGTCGATCATGATTAATTGCTTTTCAATTTCACTGCCTTTTGCGATACTGATATCCCCTTTCCCATTTTCAAAATGAAAATAAGAGTTTTCTTGCTGTGTTCTTTTGAATATCACCTATGTTTCACCCCGTTACAGTATGTAAGTATTTAATAGGAAGTAAATAATATCTATATATTTTGTGTACGTGGCTAAATACCACTCCAAATGAAGTCCAATTTCAGAGTGAGCCCGTCCTATGTTATATCGCGCTTGAATATAACGATCGTCAATGGTCGCTTCGAAACATTGCTGCAAATACCGTTTTTGTGTGGTTTTTAGTCTTTCTAACGTTGAATGGCGTTGAATGAACTCTCGCAAGGAATCGATCCTTGATATTTCTTCATATAATTCGTCGACGATTGGATCAACAAGTGTGAGTAATATATTTCTATATTCATAGACGTATTGCAACCTTTCTTCCGTCACCCCTGTATAGCGCAATTGTTGCAATCGTTCCTTGCTTGTTACTTGTATTCTTTCCATTCCATAAATCCTCCATTTTATACAAAATCCTCCTTAATCATCCTCATTATATAATACTTTTTTACTATACCTTCTTAAATTTTCTAAATTTTTGTGAATCATCTATCCATTTATTCTGTACACGCATCCGGCAATGTATAATTTGTTTGGAAAATGATGATTTTGGAGGAAACTATATGTCAAAATATCTCTTATGTCGGCTTATACAAAATGAAACAGGGACTTTTCAGCTATTTTGGAAAAAAGAGAAACATATCCCGAGCGTTTCATCCGTTTCTTCGTCCATTTCACCGTCATCCCCTTCCATCGAAGAGCACTATCGACAGCTTATTGAAGGAAATTATAAAAATCTAGTGTCTTTCGTCGGACTCACCGTTGAAGATTTGCAGCGTTTAGTTAATATCCGTCCTCTTTTAGAGAAACACATATCCAAAATTGTCGATGCTTTTTACGACCGCATCGGCAGCATGCCTAACTTAGTACAAATTATCCAAAGCTATTCGACGATTGACCGTTTAAAGCAAACGTTTCGTGCCTATTTATTGGACATGGTGTCGGGGGAAGTTGGCGAACAATACGTATTGCGACGGAAAGTGATCGGACAAGTTCATAATCGTATCAACCTATTCCCTGAATGGTATCTCGGGGCTTATGCCTTCATTCAAAACGAAGTGCTGCGAATGCTGATGCAAGAACTGCCGCCGCATAAAGCAACAGACGTATACCTCTCTTTCATGAAACTGTGTTGGTTCGATATACAAATAGCCATAATGACATATATTGAAGCGTACACGTCTTCCATGATGAAGTTTAGTGAAATCGAAAAAGTCCAATATCGCCTAACGGAGTCGTCTACAATGCTTGCCTCCAACGCTGAAGAAACCACTGCTTCTATCGCGGATCGGGAAAAATACGTCAAAGAAATGTTCGATGAAATAAACGCCATTCAAACGCAGTCAAGCGAAATGATCGCAAAAATAGAAAGCGGAAAATTAGACGTAGCCCAAACATTAACGAAACTTGATAACATTGCACAATTAATTGAAGGAACAAAAGCTCTCACCACTGAACTAGCCGACAGCTCAAAAAAAATCGATGGAATTGTTACCACGATTAGAGACATCTCCAACCAGACGAATATTTTATCCCTAAATGCAAATATTGAAGCCGCACGCGCCGGCGAACATGGAAAAGGGTTTTCAGTCGTCGCCAATGAAGTGCGCAAGCTAGCCATGCAAACGGAACAGTCTCTCGATTATATTCAGAATCATATCGATATCGTTCAACAAACGATTCAAAAATTTGAAGCGGCTTTTCAGCGTATCGTCGAGGAAACGAGTGCATTCCGTCAAGCGAACGAAAGCATCATCCAAGTGTTTGAAGACGAAGCTGCAAGTGTAAAATCCAGCGGGGAAAAAATCGATCGATTAGCTTCATTTATCGAAGACTTTCAACAAACTTTCGGGGAGATTGCAAAAGCGTCCCATCAGATCGCTCAAATGGCGGAAGATCTGAGTTATTTAAATAACGAATTAACCGAAAAGTTTAAAAAATAGTAAACCGTTTTTTCCGCTGTTTGCTATTCAACCTTTCTGGACAATTGAAATAAGATGGTCAAAGAAAAACTGCAGAATGATTCTTTTCTGCAGTTTTTAGCTCTTAAATTCTACTTTTATTAACCTACTCGCTAATTTTATAATAATCTTTAAACCACTCGACAAACTTTTCGATTCCTTCCTCAATAGATACTTGGGGTTTATAGTCGATATCCTTTACTAATTCATCAATATCCGCAAATGTTTCTGGAACATCGCCGGGCTGTATAGGCAAAAGCTTTTTGATTGCCTTCTTTCCTAAATGTTTTTCCAGTACTTGAATAAAATCATTTAGTTGTACGGGTTGGTTATTTCCTATGTTATAAATTTTATAAGGAGATTCCGGAGAAGGCCCTTTATTGATTAAACGTAAAATGGATTCCGTAATATCTTCAATATAGGTAAAGTCTCTTTTCATATTTCCGTAGTTATAAATTTCGATTTGCTGCTGTTTTACAATGGCATTTGCAAATTTAAATAAAGCCATGTCGGGTCTCCCCCAAGGGCCGTAGACAGTAAAAAAGCGCAACCCTGTTGTAGGGAGATGATACAAATGGCTATACGTATAAGCCATTAACTCATTCGCTTTTTTAGTTGCTGCATATAAACTAATCGGGTTGTCGACACGATCGGTTACAGAGAACGGTATCTTCTTGTTATTTCCATAGACGGAACTCGATGATGCATATATGAGATGAGGGATTTTATGTTTTTTGCAGCATTCTAATATATTGGCAAAACCAACAATATTCGATTGGATATACTTATGTGGATTTTTCAAGCTGTATCGTACACCAGGTTGTGCGGCTAAATTGACCACAGTATCAAAATCGTGCTGATAGAAAAGATTTTCCAGTAATTCCGTGTTCTCAATTGAGCCTTTGACGAATTGAAAACGAGGATGCTTCATGATCATTTTTAATCTGTCATATTTTAAGCTTGTATCGTAATAATCATTCATATTGTCTATCCCGATTACATAAAAACCTTCATCTAACAAACGTTTCGTCAAGTGGAACCCGATGAAGCCCGCACAGCCAGTAACCAGAATAGATTTCGAATTCTTCTGCACCTCTTGGACCTCCTTCCCCGATGCGGATATGATGAAAGGTATATAGCTAAGCGCTTTTCGCCATAAAGCCCAGATTTTTCATCTTTCAACGGAGCCATTTTCAAACATCAAAACTAGGCGTACCTACTCCTTCATAATGGTAGCCTAATTTCTTCAATGCAGATGAGTTCAGGCAATTTCTTCCGTCGAATACGTATGGTTGGGATAAAACGTTTTTTGCTTTTTTCCAGTCTATTTCTACGATTTCTTTCCACTCCGTTACAATTAATACCGCGTCTGCTCCTTTTAAAGCTTCAAATGGGGTTTGAGTATAATGAACGTTAGGATATATCTTTTTTACATGTTCTGTTCCTTGTGGATCAAATGCCGAAATGTAGGAATGATTTTCGATGAGGTATTGTATAATTTTTAGTGAGGATGCTTCTCTTATATCGTCCGTTTGAGGTTTAAACGTAAGGCCTAAAACCGCAATGCGCTTTCCTGACAGCGAGCCCAGCGCTTTTTCTACTTTTTCCATAAACCATAGTGCTTGGGTTTGGTTCACATCTGATACGGCCTGAAGTATTTGTAAAGGAGTTTTCTTTGCAGAAGCCAATGCTAGCAATGCTTTTATGTCTTTCGGAAAACAAGATCCGCCATACCCGATTCCTGCCTGGAGAAAATGAGGACCAATCCTGCTGTCTAACCCCATTCCTTTTGCCACTTGAATCACATTGGCCCCAATTTTATCGCAAAGTCGCGCCAACTCATTGATGAACGAAATTTTAGTCGCTAAAAACGCGTTTGAGGCATACTTGATCATTTCAGCATCTTTGATCGTTGTAAACACAACGGGTGAGTTGATCTCTTTATACAAATCTTTCATGACCTTTTCGGCTTTCTCCGTTTCACAGCCAATCACAATTCGCTCAGGATACAGAGCATCTTGCAATGCTTTTCCTTCTCGTAAAAATTCCGGGTTCGAAATGAGATCAAAAGAAATTTCTTTGTTTCTTTTTTTCAGTTCAGCTTTTATGATTTTATGAATTTTATCACCGGTCCCGATTGGAACGGTACTCTTAATGACAATTGCTTTATATTCATTCATCAACTTTCCAATCTGTCGTGCCGCTTCCTCTACATAAGATAAATCCGCTTCTCCGTTCGGTAAGGAAGGTGTGCCGACGGTAATAAATAAAATTTCGACTTGATCGATAACTTCCTCTATATTTTGGAAAAACAAAAGATTTCCGCCGGCAATAAGTTTTTTTAACAGTTCCTCCATTCCCTCTTCATAAAAAGGGAGAATGGACTTTTTTAACTTTTTTAATTTTTCTTGGTCATTCTCTATGACATATACCTTGTGTCCATAATTGGCAAACGCTACACTGGTTGTAGTTCCGACATATCCTGCCCCAATAACGGCTATATTCATAAGATTCACCTCGATTCTTTTATTTTTCTTCAAAATGGGGCAATCTGTGGTTATATAGCTAATGGGTATATATCCATGTACCCACGAAATCAAACTGGACAGAATGGAATGTAAGTGAATCGTTATGACAAAAGATAAGCGTACTCTTACACAAAGCAACGAACTCGATCATTTATTTTATACGGCTGACTCCCATTTTTAGCGAAAGATCTTGCACTCGGCAGTTTTATGTCTAATGATAGAGATGATACCCATTTCCAAATTAATGATCAAAGTATCCACTCTGACTAAGTGAAAACTGTTCCACTATACTCATTAGCTGCTTGTCAATCGAAGTGTTCAAACTTTTTAAGATCGCCCCATGTCCTTCATACCGACCTTTGTTCTAACTGTTTAAATTTTTGGGGGCAATCACTTCTTTCAGATACTTTAATATGTCTTCTTGCAAGTCTGGTCGCTGTAAAGCAAAATCAATCGTCGCACGTATAAACCCGGCCTTGCTCCCGATATCATAGCGCTTACCTTGAAATTGATAGGCTAATACTGTCTGCGATTGATTCATGATTTTAATGGCATCTGTTAATTGAATTTCACCATTGGAATCCGGCGGCAACTCTTTCAAAATATCAAAAATCTCCGGTCTTAAAATATACCGACCCATAATAGCAAATCGGGAAGGAGCTTCATCTTTTTTTGGTTTTTCTACTAGCGTTTCAATATTGAAGATATTTTCTTCGATCTCATTTCCTTTTGGTTTTATAATTCCGTATTTTGAAACATCATCTTCGTCTACTGGCTGAACGCCTACGATGGAGGAATGATAACGATCATAAACTTCCATCAATTGTTTTAAACAAGGCTTCGAAGAGTCGACGATGTCATCGCCTAGCAATACAGCAAATGGCTCATTTCCAACAAAACTTTTCGCACAGTATATGGCATGGCCAAGTCCTTTTGGTTCCTTTTGGCGAATATAATGAATATTAGCCATGTTTGAAATCTTTTGTACTTCTTTCAGCAACATTTGTTTGTTTTTCTTAAAAAGAGTTTCTTCTAGCTCATACGATTTATCAAAGTGATCTTCAATCGAACGTTTGCTGCGTCCGCTTATGACAATAATATCCTCTATTCCAGAAGCTATTGCCTCTTCGACAATATATTGAATGGTTGGTTTATCCACAATAGGAAGCATTTCTTTTGGCAATGCCTTTGTTGCAGGAAGAAACCTTGTCCCCAGCCCTGCTGCTGGTATTATCGCTTTCCGAATCATCAACCTGACCTCTTCTCTAAAACAAATCTTTATTTTTGATAGTCCTAACTTATTGATTTATATATTTTAAATATCAAAACGTATTTAAAGATTTGCTCAGTATCTCAATTATTTATAGCTGCTTATTGCCTTTTGGTAAGTCAACTATCCACAAACAGTGATAGAAACGAATAATGCTTCTTTCCAGCCATCATAAGTTTTGGGAAACCATATGCCGTTTTAACTGTCTCTGCGTCTTCGGCTCGTACTGTCTCCTCGTCCGCGTCTTTTTTTGCGCCTGTGTGTACGCCTATTACTATAGCTGTGGGAACTTCTTTTATGGCGTCTGCGTGTATGCCTATTATCATGGCTGCGTTTATAGTGCTTGGAATACCATATGCTTTTTCTGACGGTTTCTCCATCCACATCCAATATGGTGTATTTAATCTTATCTTCAGGTTCCGATTTTTTATCCTTTTTATGTTTCGCTTCATATTCCGATTCTTTATCCTTTTTATGTTTCACTTCATTTGCACTCGTTTTTTCTGTATTTTCTTGTTCAGTGTCTGAAGTTGGAATCGCATGATTTGCTTGACTCCAAACCTCCAGTATCTCGGATGCCACCCGATCCCATTGATACTGGGAAACAGCCAGTTCTCTTCCTCTTTCTCCCATTTTTTTCATTAAAGATTTGTCAGATAAAATTTGGGAGATTTTTGCTACGAAATCTTTGGGATCTTCCGGGTTTTCTACAACAAGACCATTTTCTCCTGAATGAATGACTTCCGGGTTGCCGCCCCGTGCGGTTGTGACGATCGGAAGTCCTGCTGCCATTGCTTCATAATGCACCCGAGCTAGCGGTTCTTGCCATTGCGAAGTACATACAAATAAATCAGCTGCAGCAAACCAATTCTGTATTTCATCCGGTGCCACAAAGCCTGTTGTTATAACCGGCACTGGCAGCTTTTTGGCTAATGCTCGTACGTAAGCCACATAATCGGTTATGTTATTTTGGCTAAACCAATTGCTGCCTACAATAACGAGAGCTAAATCTTTGAATTTTCTTGAAAGTTCAGGCAAGGCTCTAACTAATTTATCGACCCCTTTATTGCGCGAAAGCCTTCCGGCGAATAAAAGCACCGTTTTGCCCTCTAAACCATTCGCTTTTCGAATTTCCTTGCGTTTTTTTTGCATCTTTGGATGACTTCCGGGTAAAAATCTCTCGATATCTACTCCGGAATAAATCGTGCGAATCTTTGACGATGCTTGTGGATAAAGTTGACGTATGACATTCCCAACATAATCACTGACCGTTACAATACCAGAAACTTCTTCCAAAGCTGCGGTTGCTTCTTCTGAATCGATTTTTTCCGCATTGAACATATCATTGTGCATGCTTAAGGTTATCTTAGAATGAGGAGCGGCCTTACGGACAGGAATGACAAGGCGTGGACGGTTAAAAATGTGGATAAGGTCGAATGAGTTTGATTCAATATATCGAATCACACCTTCTCGATATATTTCGAAGATTTTTCCCGGTACACGTACATAATGAATGCCGTCTACAGTTTCTTGATCAGGAAGAGAAGGATCATCAGTCCCTAAAACGGTAATATCATGATGCTTGCTTAAATGTGGAAGAACACCGGAAATATAAGTTTGAATCGCTCCTCCTCGTACGGGAGGCACAGGGAGCTTTTCCGTACAGATCATCAAAATTTTCATGTCATTTCACTCTCTTCCAATCATTTTGAATTTCCTCCAAGACCGGCCATTTAGTCTTATCCGTTTCGATAATGGTTTTCATTAATTGTACAGTTTGTTCATTTAGAAACAATTCAGGTTCATACACAACTTCTTTTATATTTTTATAGAATTCATTCGGAAGTGATAAATCAATCATAAGAATCTCATATAATTCAGGAGAGATGGGATTTGATTCATGATAAGCTTTAATCATCTCTCTTATCCACTTTGCATCCCATTTATATAAGTCCGCCATGGTTCCCGAAATCAGCTTTCTTAAATCACGAATCGGGAGATCATAGGCAACACCATCAAGGTCGATAATCCACATCCCGTTCTTGCCCATTTGGCCATTAGACCAGCCATAATCCTGATGAACTAAGCCCCAATGGGAATTGCCATGTTTGATTAATTCATAATACTTAGATTGATCCAGTCTTTCCAGACTTCTTCGAGCTTGCTTTTCAAATTCATCTACCACGTCTAATAAATACGAACTTGCGGGAAGCTCTTTATAAGCTTTAGCAATGTTTCGAAACCAATCCATTTTCATAATGACGTTTTCATAATTGCTTCGCCATTTGTGCAATCTTGAAGATGTTTCTGCTTGGCGCGGGGGGACATAGCCTTTACTTAATCGATGAAATTCACCTAGTGCGGAACAAAGCAATTTGGCTCCCTCTAAATCTTTTGTAACAGGTGTTAACGACTCAATCCACTCTGCGACGAACCATAGCTTTCCTCCCGCCTCGACATAATTGGCTCCATCTTTCGTCTTGACAATGGGCGGTACTCTGGCATGCCGAACATCAACTAAATATTCTTGAGCTCCCAAGCTAAATAAACTCCTGGTTGGTCTTCTGTGCAACAGCTTTAAGCTTTTCGGTCCCTTGCTCGTTTCAATCTTCCAAATACATCCCCCTTTATCAGGTTTCGTTGTCACGACCTGCATGCTTTTTACCGAAAAATCATAATGCTTTAAAACTTTATCTGCCAACTTGTTAATATAGTCAGGTACAAAAAACTCATGAGTGGTTTCATTCACTTCCCATGGTTCAATGAAAGTCTTCTCCACTATATCCCTCCTATAAAATCAAAATGAATCTTCATGGGATTGCTATATCGTCCATCTTGTGTAAAGTTTGTCAAGACATCTTCGATTTTGTCTTTCTGAAGTTGGGCGTTTTAAGTCATCCATGGGAATTCATCAGCCATTACGCTTTCTATAAATTATGATTTATAAAAAGATTTGTCTAATACACTTGACCCGTTTATTAAGAGATTGTTAAGGAATTGTATCCATTCAGCTCATTGTTGTGATCAACACTTTCCCCAAAAAACATTAACCGAATAAAGTAAAATGGCCGTCTTCAAATGACTAAACAGTATTTGAAAAATAAAGCCGTCAAGTTCTCTCCTTGACGGCTTTTAACCTGCCTATCACTTTGTAAGAAATTTCAAGAAAAGTGCTCCTCTTCGTGCAGGTATATGGTATCTTAAAAACAAACGTTAGCGAATGGAGTATTTAATAGGTTTAATAGCGAAAAGTTGTTTTTCTAACAGGGCTAAACAGAAGGAAGAACGATCGGAAAGGATTCTATCCAATCTTTCTGGTAGACCGAAAAAAGAAATACACACTTCACGGTGTTTTTTGGTGAACAGAAGCAAACCGATTGGAAAGTAGTTTGAAAAGGGTGATTGAGGGGTGGCTTTTTTCTGCGTATTCACGGATGAAATACGGTGTTTACAACCAGAAACAGCGGTTGATCGAGATATGATAAGAGGAACGATCGGAAAGCTTCATAAAATGATTTCAATCTAGTTGTTCCATCTCTTTTAAAAATATTGTAATGAAATAATAAATGAAAGGTGATAGAAATGAAATGGATCATTCGCAAAATGGAAAAAGAAGACATACAACAAGTTGCCAAAAGAAGCTGGGATGATACCTATGAAGGTATCATCCCCCATAAAATTCAGGAAAGTTTCTTACGTTCCGCCTATCATGACGAAATGATGCTTAGACGTTTAGAGCAGTCTTTTATATTCGTTTCAGAAGCTAACGGCAAAGTTGTAGGTTTCGCAAACTTTTCCCCGGTAAAAGAAAATGGAACGACTGAACTGCTAGCAATTTATCTACTTCCGGAATATCAAGGTAAAGGAATTGGAACTGCATTGTTAAAAGAGGGAATCAAAAATTTAGCGGGAGCAAAAGCGGTTTTCGTTGACGTAGAAAAAGACAACCAAATCGGAACAAACTTCTATAAAGCGAAAGGATTTGAAATAGTTTCTGAATTTGACGATAACTTTGATGGGCATATTCTAAAAACAGTCAGAATGGTCTTAAAAATTCGAAGACCTCCTGAAACATCAATAAAGGTGTACATTGGCAGGTCATTCAAATAAAAAACCGCTCCTGTCTTACCCTCTGATAAAATCAAAAAAGAGGAGCTTTCCGCTCCCCTATGATTGGGCATTTTTCTTGGCCAGTTCTTTTCGGTCAGGCGCCATAGGAGGCTGTTCCATCCATCTATTTTTTATCATGATATTGGCCCCGTCTTCAGCATATTTCTGTATTTCCAATATGACTCTGTTATAAAGAATTCCAATATCGATTCTAGGACTAGAAGCAACACTAAAACCATAGTACCCAACACTCAAAGAAATCAAAGAAGTTGTATAAAACATCATGAGTTTTTCCGAAAAAGTGTGAGCTGTACTTTCTGTAATTTCTGAATCCCAAGTGATCGGTACGGAAAGATCGCTTTCTTCTAATTTTTCCCTAAATAATTGAATATGCTTTTTTGAAATTTCTACACCTCTTTGAAAAAATTGTGTGGCAACTTTAGACTTGGCCACTTGACTGAATCCATCAAGCGTCGCTTTTCCCAATGCATTTCTTTGAAAGTTTGCATATAGATTTGCTATTTCCAATGCAGTTAATGGCCTTTTTTCACCAAAGAAATCTAAAATAAAGCCTTGCTTTTTCACAAATTCAACATGATCCAATTCAGGCAGATAAGGAGCCTTTATGTATAGCCCTTTTGAAAGCAGTACATCCTTTGCCGTTTTATATAAATTCTGCGACTCAGTGAGGCAATCGCTATAGAAGTTTGTAACGTCAGGCCTTACAGCTACAGACAAACTGATGGAATAAGAAATAAGTCCTATCTTAGCCATCTGATGTATAAATTGTAATATAAAGATATCTGAATACAATCTAGGAGCATTTAAATCAACATCCTCTTCTAGTTTAAAGCCATGAGGAATCACATTCTTTTCATTTATAAAAATAGTAGCAATCTTTTGAATATGATCTTTGGATAATTGCAACGCATGCTCGATAATTGGTTTTATATCCGCGTCCTCGACCTTTTCTAAAAAATAAGTTAGCATGCAAATACTTGCACTATCGTTCAAATATTGACTCCATAGATGCGATATTTCTCCGGAAGTTAGCCTGCCCTGTTTTCCCTGCTCCAAAATCATATCCTCCCTTCGTACTTATTCATCATTTTCTCCAATCGTTGCCTTTTATATGTAATGTAACTTAAAAAAATAGGATTTCCCCCATAGTTTATTTTTTCTTGCCATAGTTGATTTGTCATTAAATAATCACCATGCATCCTATCTTAAATAGCCAGTCGGTCACTGTTTAAAAATTTTTTCTAAATGAATGTAATGCAAAAATGAATAATATCATCCAATCGACATATTCATTTTATGATCGGCAGTATTTTTCCTTTTCGCTAAATCACTGAACAGCAAGGCGTAGACGCCATCCAAAAGTTCAATTAAACCGACTAATACAATCACTTTTCAGATCCCTATAAATTTGGCTAAATATCCCGAAGCAATGTAAGATATCGGCAGCAAAAGGACGCTTAACAACGATATGACAGCATAAACAAAAAATCTTGCATGGATGAACGAGTATATTTTGTGTAAATAGATCCATAAAAAAGGAAGACCTTTTCTTGTAGAATGAAGCTGCCACACCCAAAAAGAGGCCTTCCCTGTGAATCGTTTACAACCGAAATTGTCAATGCACTAGTCAAAAAACAAGATCAAAATTCCAGCTTTTTTGTATCTTGATTTTTCGATGAATTGTCAGTCTTGCAAAAATGAACACGTCTTTCATCTAAAGTTCCTTCATCATAAATTCTTATTTAATAGTGTTTTGATTGAATTCTAGTGCGAACTCGATCAAAGTCTGTTATTTATTTACGGTTTGTGACCAATCTGCATGTTTTTCCTTATTAGTTTTTTGTCTAAGTTCCAGCTCAATTTGTTCAAGACTTTTTCCTTTCGTTTCTGAAACTTTTGTGCTTACAAATAGGAAAGCAAGAACGCCCATAATACCGTAGACTATAAACATTGTGCTGATGCCAAATTGTTCAATGAGTTTAGGGAATGTTAAAGAAACAATCAAGTTGGATAGCCAGTTAGCAACACTTCCAATTCCCATACCAATTCCTCGAATGCTCAAAGGAAAAATTTCTGAAAGCATTACCCATACAACAGGTCCCCAACTAAGAGAGAAGAATGCGATGTATACTGCTAAACAGATGACAGTGGTCCAACTTGCTGCAGCTGTCGGCCCTGATAAAGCGTTTACAATACCGAGTACAAACAAAGAAATCGACATACCGGCATTTCCAATTAAGAGCAACGGTTTTCTCCCAACTTTATCAATGATCATAACAGCAATTGCCGTAATGATGACATTGACAATCCCGATACCGACAGTTCCTAGAATCGCGGCAGACGCTCCAAGCCCAACATTTGTAAATGTAGTGGGAGCATAGTATAGCACCGTATTACATCCTATAATTTGTTGGAAGACAGCCAGACCAATTCCGACGATTAATGCAGGTCTTACCCATCTTTCTTTCACTTCTTTCCAACCGCCTTGTTCCTGTTCAAGTTGGTTGGCCAATTTAATTTCATCTATTTCTTCTTCGACTCCTCTTCCTTTGCGCATGTGATTTAAAATGGAGCGGGCTTCATTTTCACGACCTTGTTTTAATAGCCATCTTGGACTTTCCGGTAAAAAGAACATTCCGATTAAGAGCAGCAACCCCGGGATGAAGGCGACTCCGAGCATCCATCTCCATCCTTCTATGGAACTGAAAAGATAGTTTACGATATAGGCGAGCAAAATACCTGTCATAATCATCAATTGGTTCAAACTAGACAAGGCTCCGCGAATGGAGGTAGGCGCCATTTCGGAAAGATACATAGGTACAAGGGTCGAAGCACTTCCGACAGCTAAACCAAGCACTATTCTGAAAAAGATCAATACCGATGTATTGGGCGCTAAAGCCGTACCTAACGCTCCTATACAAAAAATCGTTGCAGCCATGAGCACCACTTTACGACGGCCTAATCGATCGGACAAGCCTCCACTGATAGCCGCTCCGATCATACAGCCTAATAAAATGGAGCTGACGACGATCCCCTCAGTCCACGAGGTAAGATTCAAATCTTTTTTGATAAACAAAATAGCTCCTGAAATAACCCCGGTATCATAACCAAATAATAGACCGCCCAATGCACCAAAGAAATAAATAAGTCCATTGCTTACTTTCAATTTCATCGATTGACCCTCCCATCACTGATCAGTTTGTTTTTTCATTTCGTTCATTCACATAGTCAAAGCAAAGGAAATGGACGCTTTTTCATGGCTCTAAGATCAAATAATTGATGATTGATCGCAACGGTTTGTGGATACACATCTTTATAAACTTGATAAAACGCTTTATATCGTTTAACATTTTCAGGATTGGGTTCATATATTTCAGCTGTTGAAATAAACGCCTCCGCACATTCCTCAAGCGATGAAAACCAACCTAATCCGACTGCGGCAATCATGGCAGCCCCCATGCCTGGTCCTTGCTCGTTTTGCAATTTCACCACTTTTGCATTAAATACATCGGCTTGGATTTGCAGCCACAAATCGCTTTTAGCGCCGCCGCCAATCGAGACAACCGTATCGATCGTCTTGCCATAATTACGGAATATTTCAACGCTTTCGTTGATAGAGAAAACGATCCCTTCTATAACAGCTCGGACAAAATCCCGTTTTTGATGAGAACCATCAATTCCTGTAAATGTTCCTCTTATTTTGGCATCTGCATACGGGGTCCGTTCCCCCACTAAATAAGGAGTGAATATCAAACCATTCGCACCGATTGGTGATAAAGACGCTTCTTCCAATAAATGAGAAAAAGATTCATTTGCGGCAAAGGTCTCCTTAAACCAATTTAGACTGTAGCCTGCAGCAAGCGTTACGCCCATCGTATAGTAGGCATCTTTTTTCCCATGATTAAAAAAATGTACTTTTCCTCCAAAATTTCGATTTTTGTCGTTCTCATAGGATAGAAAAACACCGGATGTTCCGATACTGCACAGTGCTTTTCCCTCTGACAAAATACCAGCGCCGATGGCTCCACAAGCGTTGTCAGCTCCACCGGCAAAAACTTTGGTAGAGGGGGATAAGCCTGTTTTTTCAGCCACTTCAGACAGCAGGTTCCCTACATAATCTTCTGTTTCAACTAAAGGCGGACAAATGCTGATTGGAATTTCTAACGTGCGGAGTATATCCGTACTCCAAGACTTATTGAGAATATCCAAAATAAGAGTGCCGGCAGCATCCGAATAATCCATGTTTAATTGTCCGGTCATACGAAAACGCAGATAATCTTTTGGCAGTAAAAAGACGCTCGCTTTGCTTAAATTTTCAGGTTCTTGTTCTTTTACCCAAAGCAATTTTGGCAAAGTGAATCCTTCTAATGCAGGGTTTTTGGTGATTTCAAGCAATTTGCCGCCTAATTGCTGATCAATCTTCTTACATTGCGACGTCGTTCTTGTATCGTTCCATAAAATCGCATTTCGAATCACATTGCCATGTTCATCAAGCAGCACGAGACCGTGCATTTGTCCAGAATAACTGATTCCTTCAATATCATCCGGATGCACGTTCGATTCCTCAACCAGTTGTTTCAACGCCAATATCGTTTTTTGAACCCATTCTTCAGGATCTTGTTCACTATAACCAGGTTGTCGTTGAATAAGCGGATAATCTTTTGACACCGAATGCTTCACTTTCCCATTTTGGTCGACCAGCAGCACTTTTACAGAACTTGTTCCAAGATCAATACCAATGACATATTTCATCTTTAATCTCCTCGCTGTTCATTAGAAAGGTGAAACGAACGGCTGTCTCTTAAAAGCGTCCACAAGAGGGTATGACCTTGTTCGAAAAAGGGACAGCCGCTCTTCATACCTGTTTTGTTTATTCATATTGATGAAGCATCAAAAGTCATTAAGCGAAATTTTCGGCATATGCTTCTTGAACAATGTACTGATTCAAGGTAGTTTTTAATTTTTCTATTCTACCAGACTCATTGACAATTTCTTTTTTATCAATAATATAGTTTTCTAGTGATTTAAAATCAGCTTTACCGGAAACAATTTCGGCGCCGATGCCTTCTTTATAACTGCTGTAGCGTTCTTCGATGAAATCATCAAAAACACGATCTTCAATGAGTCGATTCGCTACTTTTAAACCTAGAGCATAGCTGTCCATTCCGGCGATATGAGAGTAGAATAAATCATCAGGCATAAAGGAAGATCTACGCGGCTTGGCATCGAAGTTTAATCCGCCTTTTCCGAGACCGCCATTTTTAAGAACTTCATACATCGTAAGAGTCGTTGCATACAAGTCCGTTGGAAATTCGTCTGTATCCCATCCAAGAAGCGGGTCCCCTTGGTTGGCATCCAATGAACCAAGAAGTCCGTGGATTCTGGCTACGCGAATTTCATGTTCAAATGTATGTCCCGCTAATGTGGCGTGGTTCGCTTCCAGATTCAATTTAAAGTCTTTGTCTAAATCATACGTTTTCAAGAACGCGATCGTAGTGGCCGCATCAAAATCATATTGGTGTTTCGTAGGTTCTTTTGGTTTAGGTTCAATTAAAAATTGACCTTCAAAACCAATTTCTTTCGCATAATCAATCGCCATATGGAAGAATCTGGCCATATTCTCTTGTTCAAATTTCATGTCGGTATTCAGCAATGATTCATAGCCTTCTCGACCGCCCCAGAACACATAGTTTTCCGCTCCTAATTCTTTGGCGATTTCAAGCGCTTTTTTCACTTGTGCAGCGGCATAAGCAAAAACATCGGCGTTACAAGAAGAGGCAGCCCCATGTACAAATCTAGGATTTGTAAACATATTCGCAGTGTTCCATAGAAGTTTTACATTACTAGTTTTCATGTAATCTTTTATCATGGAAACGATCACATCAAGATTTTTATTCGTTTCTCTTAACGTATCCCCTTCAGGAGCGATGTCGCGATCATGGAAGCAGAAATATGGGTTGCCTAATTTTTCAAAAAATTCAAAAGCTGCTTCTACTCTTGCTTTTGCTAAATCCATGCCTTTTAAATGATTCCAAGGACGAATCATCGTTCCCGAACCAAATGGATCAGATCCATCTTGGGTAAAAGTGTGCCAATAAGCAACCGAGAAACGTAAATGATCTTTCATCGTTTTCCCCGCAATGACTTCGTCGGGATTGTAATAACGAAATGAGAGATCACTTTTTAATGAATTTCCGGAATAACTGATTTTGCCGACATTAGGAAAGTAAGTCATTTAAATTACCTCCTCGATTGAATGTTTTAGTTAATGAAAGCGAATTCATATTACATCAAAAAAATATATTGATGCGTACTTTGTTTAACCAATAAACTAAGTACACCTTCATACTAGCACCATCATTTTTAAAATTCAATATTTTTTTTGAATAAAAAATACGATACAATAAAAATGTCTAGAAAAAGATAAAAATGAAAATTTAGTTCGTTTATTGACTATACAAACTAAGAAAGAGGATGTTCATGAAAACAGCGGATCAAACTTTTGTAAAGGTCCACAATCAAAAAATTATATTAAAAAACATCATCAACCATTATCCAGTTTCAAGAGCGAAATTATCCAAAATAACCAATCTGAACAAAGCGACCATTTCTTCTCAAACCGCATTGTTAATTGAAAAAAATCTTGTATCTGAGATAGGTACAGGCTCATCAAGCGGAGGGAGAAAACCTGTATTGCTTGTTTTTAATAAAGAGGCAGGTTATGCCATCGGAGTCGATTTAGGAGTCACTTATATTTTAACTTTATTAACGGATTTGGAAGGAAACGTCATTTATTGCGATTACTATGAGATCTCTGACAATTCGATCGAAGCAGTCAAACCCATTCTATTAGAAAGAATCCAATTGGTGGCCAGCAAAGCCCCAAAATCGCCGTATGGCATAATCGGGATTGGGGTTGGCGTTCATGGATTCGTGAATAAAGATCAATTGGTGTTATTTACTCCGAACTCTAAGTGGAAAGATGTTGATTTGAAAACTGTATTGGAAAACCATTTTCATTGTCCAGTCCTGATTGATAACGAAGCAAACGCCGGGGCTTACGGCGAGAAATTGTTTGGTTCCATCAAGCATTGCACAAACAGCATCTATGTGAGTATCGGAACCGGAATTGGCCTCGGCATCATTGTCAACAATGAACTTTATCGGGGAACGGACGGATTTTCCGGTGAAATGGGGCATATGACGATTGATTTCAATGGAAAAAAATGCGGCTGCGGAAACTATGGATGTTGGGAACTGTATGCATCAGAAAAAGCGTTTTACGACAATCTTTCCCAATTAAAGAATATGGAAAAAGTAACTTTAGAACAGGCGAGCAAAATGATTCAAGAAAATGACGGGGAAGCGTTAAAAGCGCTGGAAACATTCGGACATTATCTAGGAATCGGTTTAACCAATATTATCAATGCCTTTAATCCGGAAGCGGTTGTTTTAAGAAGCAATTTAATCGAAGCGAATCCTATTGTGTTAAATTCTATACAAAGTACGATTTCCTCCAGAATTTCTAGATATGTTCATCAAAGTCATCAGATTTATATTTCCCAGTTAAATCGAAATGCTACCGCTTTGGGAGCAGCCTCTTTTATGATTCATCAATTTCTTATGGATTCAGAGACTTTTCATACCAATGAATGAATAGGGGAGAATCGGGATATGAACAGTGTATCTAAAAACGATGTCAAACAAACCAGTTTTAATGGAATGTACGCTTATGAATTAAATTGTTATCCATATCAAGCGGTTATTCTTCCGAAGTTTGGAGCAAACCTGATTGCGTTTCGAAATGTAGAAAAGGATTATGACTTTATTCGCGAACCGTCCATTCATGAAATGGAAGATTTTCAACAAAAGCCTTTTTTATATGGCATTCCAGTATTGTTTCCACCTAATCGTTTAGAAGACGGTACTTTTACCTTTTCGGGTAAAGTGTATCATTTTCCTATTAATGAAAAGTCAAAGAATAATCATTTACACGGTTTTTTTCACAGTGCTGTCTGGGAAGTATTTAAACATGGATCTACAGATCGAGAATGTTTTATAGAATTAGTACAAAGTATAGACGAGCAATCCGAAGTTTTTCGTTATTTCCCGCATCGCTTTAAAGTGCATCTGCGATATACTCTGTCGAAAGAAGGACTAAATCAACAAGTAAAAATCATTAATAAAGGTTCAGAATCCATGCCTTTAATGATTGGTTTCCACACATCCATTAAGGCGCCTTTTTCAAAAAACAGCACGGCAGAAGATTATACGTTGCAATTGACCATACAAGATCGAGTAGAATTGAATGAACGGTCATTACCAACCGGAAATCTATTGCCTTTGAATAAAGAAGAGAAAAAAATCGCAACAGAAGGTTTTTCTCCGTACTATCAACCACTCGATCATCATTATGTGGCCCAAGATGGAAAAAATCGAATGGTGTTAACGGATCAACGCGAAAAAATCTCTCTTATATATGAGACAAGTTCAGAATTTCGCTTTTGGATGCTGTTTAATCAAGATGCAAAAAGTGGATTTTTTTGCCCGGAACCACAAACAAATATGGTGAACGCACCTAATATCGCACTTCCATTTGAACAAACCGGAATGATTGAATTATCAGGAGGATCAGAGTGGTCCGCTCAATCTCGCCTTTATACGGAACCGTTGTAATATCTCATATCACGCTCGTATAGACAAAATGTATCTATACATGCCATCTACTGGGTAAAATATGGCTTTAGATCCAATCCAGTGGATTGGATGATCGTCCATTTGGCCAATAAATGGAACCATTCAGCAAAAATAAGGTATAGGACAATAAAGTCCTATACCTTCAAATCCATCACTATTGAATTCGCGAACTGTTTATAAAAACAACCTTTTATTTCGATACTAAAGTAGAATCATCTTAATGAAAAACGAAAGTGATTATATACATGCTTGGCCATACTAAAGAGACCATTTTTCGTATTCATTAAGCGATGAAAGAAAAGGATCAAGAATTTTCCATTCACGAGTTATGTTGAGGAATTTTTCCAAAACGTGAAAAGCTCCTAATAGAAGAGCAAAAGCTTTATTTATACCATTTGTCCAGAGATATTGTTATCCATTATATCGCCTCTCCGAAAAACAACTCTTCCTCTCAGAATGGTATATGTTACCTTACCTCTGAATTTTTTCCCAATATATGGACTCTGCGGGTGCCGATACAAAAGATCGGATTTTTTTAGGACAAAAGAAGATCGCAAATCGACCAATGTCAGGTCAGCATCACTTCCAACGGCAATTGTCCCTTTCCGAGGATACAGACCAAACCGTTTTGCAGGATTGGTCGCCGTAACTCGTACAATGACTTCCAAGGGGATTCCTCGCCGCCAATACCCCTCCTCAAGCAAAACATTTAAGGTTGTCTGCGCCCCCGATATACCTCCCCATAAACGAAAAAAATCACTGTTAGGCGAAGCGATTTTCATCTTAAGGGGAGAAGGAGAATGATCTGAACCAATCATATCAATCTTACCAGACTTCAAAGCCTCCCACAGCGATTCCACATCCTCCCGTTCTCTTAGAGGTGGGGCACATTTCGCGATGCCGCCGAGTCGTTCGAGATCTTCAATGGTAAGAGTCAGATAATGGGGGCAAGTTTCAACCGTGATATCAATCCCTTTTTCTTTCGCTTCACTAACATACTTGATCACTTTCCCGCTGCTTACGTGTACGATATGCAATTTGCATCCCGTCAATTGTGCATAAGCTGCTGCCCGGTTTACTGCTTCGATTTCCGATATAACGGGACGGGAAGACACATAATCTCGCGCGGTCAAGTTCCCTTGTGATTGATGCCAATTGGCAAGTTGCTTCGTCGTGACGTCGTTTTCGGCATGAAGAGCCAGTATGGAACCCAGCTCAGCTATTTTTTTCATTCCTTTCAATAAAGTACTATCATCTACGGGTAGAAACTCATCAATGCCACTATCTGACATAAAACCTTTGAATCCGATAACACCCAAATCTTTGAGAGGTTCCAAGGAATCAAGATTTCCCGGAACCAGTCCTCCCCAAAGACCAAAATCAAGAATCGATTTTTGCATGGCGGCTTCTTTTTTCACTTCAAATCCGTATGTCGATGTAGTCGGTGGACTGCTGTTAAGAGGCATATCAAAAAAAGTCGTTACTCCCCCTGCAGCCAAACTCCGAGATCCAGTGTAGAAACCTTCCCATTCCGTCCGGCCAGGTTCATTAAGGTGGACATGAGTATCAATCAAACCAGGCAAAATATGCAGACCGAAAGCATTAATCTCGAGCTTCGCTTTTCTCTCTGACGGTATCGATCCTATTTGAACGATTTTTTGCTCGTACACGGCGATGTCCCCTTGAAATATTCCATCTTCGGTAACCATCTGCCCGTTGCGTATAATAAGATCGTAACCATTTTCTTTCACGCCTATCCCCCCCTTTTTTTACACGATTAAGACAAAGATTGAGCTTTGTTCTCTGATATTGGTTGATTGTGCTGCATGAAAACACCGTAAGCAACGGCAGATAGCACAGCACCAATAAACCATGAAAAGGGAGCAAAAAAAGAAAGCATTGGAACTAGCGCGGCAATTGCAGCGAAAGTAGAACCGATCATAAAAGCGGATAACGCCCGCAAGTTAAAGCCATTATTGTACCAATAAGGGGAAGCGGCACCCTCCTTGTAGAGAGAATGAACATCCACTTTTTGCTTCTTTATTAAGTAATAATCCATAAGCATAACTCCGAAAATGGAACCGAGGAAAGCTCCAAGCCCTCCCAAAAAATAGTTGACAGCCACAGGGCTCCCATAAACTTTCCAGGGCATCACTAGAACGGACAAAATGGCGGTCATAATCGTTCCCTTCTTGAAATTTATATGTTTTGGTGCTACATTGGCAAAATCATAGGCAGGAGATACAAGGTTCGCGATAATATTGATGGCTAGCGTAGCAACTATAAAAACAATAGCCGCAATAAAATTGACCACACTATTGCCAATCTTTTGTACGATCAAAACAGGATCGACTATCGCTTTACCAAAAACGGTTATGGTACCAGCCGTGATCACTACAGCGGCCAAAGAAAATGCTGTCAAGTTGACAGGTATACCGTAGAAATTTCCGCGTTTTGTTACTTTCGTTGACATTGAAAAACGTGTAAAATCACAGGCATTTAACATCAGTGTTGAGAAATACGCTACTACTAGTGCGATGGCTGCAAAAAATGAATGAATTTGTTTGCCTCTAGACACTTCAACAAAATGGTCCATTATGTTGATATTTCCATTCGCTTTCTTAACGATCCAAATGAGCAAGAACAGCATCATCACATATACGGCAGTACCCGCAAAATTATCAAATTTGCGAATCTTCTCCATTCCATATACCGCAATGAGCAGCTGCAAAACCCAGAGAATCAGGAAGCCGATCCATCCCAATAAAGAAAGTCCTAGAAAAGATGTATCATTTAAGGTAACCAGACTGGGCATAAGTAGCAACATTACACCTACCACGGCATTCGAGGCAAGGTATGTTTGTATACCATACCAAAAAACAGCAATCGTTCCCCGTATAAGTGCAGGTATATTAGCTCCGAACACACCGAATGAAATACGCGCCATCACCGGGAACGGCAAACCCATTTTCGTTCCAGGGACAGAAAGGAGATTGACAAAATAATTTACAAGCAAAGCTCCCAGAATAATCGCTATGAAAACTTGCCAACCCGACAAACCAAGAAAGAACAATCCAGCTGCAAATGTATAGCCGCCAATGCTATGTACATCAGACATCCACATGGATAACAAGCTGAAAAAACCCCATTTTCGCTCCTTTGGAGGAGTCAAATCCTCGTTATGGAGTCGCTCACTGTAGTCAGCAATAGTTTCGTTAAATAATTCCTCCTGCCCATTGTCCATTTTATGGTACATTGATAACTCCCCTCCCCCTTTGACGGTTCTGAACTATGATTCACCAGATTTGGCCACATCATGTTGCTCATCATTCCTGTATAACTGAACTCTCCTTTTTGTTTCAAACACCAAATCGGTAAGAAAGATCGTTGAAAAACGGATGATAAAAACAAGGTTGGACTCCTTTCTTTCAAGAAGATTTTAAACCCTTCTTGCCAGGCGAGTCTTTCTGCAACGACCACCTACTCATGCTGCTATGAGATCCTCTTTTGTTGTTTAAAACGCAAAGAAATTGTTATTTGTCTGTCCGAAGCAAATCATATAGAGTAAGTGCCACAATTTTTGTTGCTTTGATCAAATCTTCAATCCGGACATGTTCATCTGCCCGATGTCCGTTGGCTTCCAATAATGTTCGAGGACCCGCTCCAAACAGGACAACAGGAATTCCTGCTTCTGCAAAATGTCGGGCATCTGTGTATAACGGAATTCCGTGAATCACCGGTTCACTGTCCAAAATTTCTTTACAGTTTGCCATAAGCGTCTGGATGAACGGAGATTCTATCGGTGTTGGCTTAAAGCTTTTTGCCAGCAGTATGCGCTCAAACTCCGCCCAGGTTCCTTCATAGCGATTAACCACCTGTTCTACCAATTCACGAATCTCCATTTCTACCTGTTCTCCATCTTCCTCTGGGATCAACCGGCGATCTATACGAATGGTACATTGATCCGGTACTACGTTCGTATTGATTCCTCCTGAAATCAATCCAACTACTAACGTGGGCGACTCAATCCCAGGAATACTGGAACGCTTTTGATCCAATGTCCGGCGATAATCGTATAGCGCTTGTAGTACACCGCTCATCGCTTCGATGGCATCATGTCCTGAATGCGGTGCAGCCGCATGTGCCGATTTGCCTTTAATTCGGATTTCAAGATGCAGACATCCGCTATGCGAGTTTACAATCGAATGTGTAAATCCAGCTGATATTGCCATATCCGGCTGAATATACCCCTTTTCGATCATCCACTTTGGCCCCATTTCTCCGCCTATCTCCTCATCGAAATTAAACGCCAAGGTCGCTTTACCCGACAACTTCACCGCCACTTGTCGAATAGCCATAACCGCGAAAGTATATGAGGCGATATCCGATTTGGACACGGCGGCCCCACGACCATACAGCTTCCCGTCCACTATTTGTCCGCCATATGGATCATATGTCCAGCCAAGTCCTGGTGCCACCACATCTCCATGAGCATTAAGAACTATTTCAGGCCCTTTTCCGATCCCGAAGATCGTTTTGGCGACAACGTTTGCCACTCGAACCATCCCTTTTTCCCTGACTTCTTCCGGCTCTACTTCCAACAGCGCAACATCCTCAAATTGAAAATCATGCAGCCGTTTACGGATGTGTTCTGCGATCGCATAACAATCGCCAGGCGGATTGTCCGACGGTACAGCAACCAGTTCCCGTAGAAAATGGATGAGGTTGTGCTTTTCAGATTCAATCCATTGCAAAATTTCCAACTTCTCTCGACCATTGATCGTTGCCACGGATGATTCTCCTTTCTAATCTTAAATTTTTATGATGTCAACTTCAGAGAAACGTCCAGCAGTACGGAAGTTCCGATTTTAATGTCTTCGGGTGATACAAATTCGTCAGGATGATGACTCAGACCGTTTTTGCATCTGACAAAAATCATGCCGATGTCCGTTATAGAAGCCATTGCCATCGCATCATGTCCCGCTCCACTGACAAGTTGAACAGACTTCATTTTATATTCCTTGAGAACGGAAGAAATCACATCGATAAAACGACTTGAACATATCACGGCAGGAGATTCCATGACTTTTGTAAACTCGCAAATTAATCCCCGGCGTTTGGCAATGTGCTCGCATTCCTCAAAAATTCGATTCAGTGCGGTCATTCTGGTTCCATCGTCAACTGACCGGACATCCAGTGTTCCTTCCACCAATCCTGGAATCACATTGCTGGCCCCCGGAAATATAGCTATTTTTCCTACAGTAGCTACCAGACTTTCATATTGGAGTGCGAGCCGTTCAATCGTCTGGATCATTTCGGCTGTTCCAACAAGCGCGTCTTTTCTAAGCGACAACGGGACAGTTCCTGCATGTCCTGTCAATCCTTCTACCCGGAATTTATATCGAGACTGTCCTGCAATTCCGGATACGACCCCACAAGGTTGGTTCATTTGCTCAAGAATTGGACCTTGTTCAATATGCAATTCAAGATAACCGAGGATTGTTTTCGGATTACGGGCAACCGTATTGTATTGCAAGGGATCTAGGCCAAACTCTTTCATAGCTTCTGCCAAGGTGGTCCCATTTCCATCTTTTGCAAACAGTTCTTCTTCACGCAGATTACCCGCCATTGCCCGGCTGCCAAGCAGAGTTGTATGAAATCTAGCACCTTCTTCATCACAAAAGCCGATCACTTCCATCGGATTATTCGGTCTCATTCCGTTTTCATATAGTGTTTGGACCACTTCAATTCCTGCGATTACACCAAGTACCCCGTCATATTTACCGGCTTCAATGATAGAGTCGAGGTGCGACCCAATGAGCAGTGCCGGCGCATCAGGCCATTTGCCTTCATAACGACCGATGATATTGTTAAGACCATCCCTGCGAACGGTCATGCCCGCATCTCGCATCCATTGCGCTACCAACTCATGAGCCATTTCGTTTTCCTTTGAAAAGGAAAAGCGGGTCACCCCTTTTTTTGTTACACTACATTTCGCCAGTTCTTCAATTCGCCATACAATTCGTTCTGTATTTATTTTTTGATAAAGCGCATGCATCCCCTCTCGCCTCTTTCTTTTTAAAATGAATGTTAAAAAATATAACATATTATGTTATATAATTTGATTTTATCTTGATATCTCTCCATATTCATTGGTAAAATTGCTATAAATTTCATGAATTTTTGTACAATTCGACTAAAAGGAGTGAGGAGGTTTGAAGATATCCGATATTTTACAAATACCTGTTTTTCATAACGCCAGATTAATTGCGGGGCATAAAGGAAAAGAAAGAGAAGTGTACAGCGTCAATATGATGGATGCTCCCGATATCATCCATTACTTAAAACCGAATGAATTACTGGTAACGACAGCCTATCATCTTAAAGACAACCCACACGACTTACTTGAGTTAATCAAAAGTATGTTGGAACAACAATGTGCAGGACTTGCGATTAAAACCAAACGGTTCTTAGAAGAAATTCCGGAAAACGCTCTTGCCTACGCCAATGACATCGGATTTCCCATCATAGAACTTCCAATGGACATTTCGTTAGGAGAAGTTGTCAACCAATCATTAAGTTATATCCTTGATAAACGAACAAATGAATTGCTCTTAGCTATTGAAGCGCATCAAAAATTCACCAACCATATCATGAGCGGTAAAGGCCTAACATCGTTGCTAAGAAGCTTGTCTTCCATGACTAAATATCCAATTCTATTACTGAATAAATATTTTCGCAACATCGGTTCTTCCCATCCGTTTAACAAGATTTCTTATGAACTTGGGAAACTATACACAAATGGCTTCCGTTTTTTCTTGCCAAACGCTACTTATTCTTGTTTTTCCACTCTATCGAAGCGAGAAGTGATTTCTGTATTTCCGATCTTCAATCATGAGGAAAACAGCGGTTGCTTAGCTGTCATTGGCATGGTTCCTTTTTCTAACCCGTCAATGATATTAACCATTGAGCAAGCAGCCAATGTGATTTCCTTTGAATTAATGAAAGAAAATGCATTAAAGCAATATACAAAAAAAGTGCTCAATGAATTTTTTATTAATTTTACAGAAGGAGCCTTTCAATCCCAGGAAGAAGTGATCATTAAGGCAAATGAATTTCAGATTATCAATGACCAATCCTATATATGTGCAGTTGGGAAATTGGATGAGAGCAGAACGAAGTTAAGTTTTACAGAATCTCGCAAAGAAATGGATGCTATTTTTGATTTTATAGAAGAAGAGAGTCACCTCTTTTCTAAGTCCGTTCATCATTTTGAAAAAGGGAATAATTGTGTTTTGCTATTTCCTATCACAGAATCTTGGACAGAGCTCCATACGATCATCCTCCCTTTTTTGGAAGAGCTGCAGAGAAAAATTAAAAATCGGTATCATCAGGCTGTTTCTTTCGGGCTGAGCAGCTTATGCCAAAAATTTTTGGATGTCCAAAAGGGATTTAAGGAAGCTTTGGAGGCGTTGCAGACTGGCCGGCTATCTGGAAAACGTCAGTTTATTCAAATCTATCGAAGAAAAGATATTTCTGAACTTTTACAAATGATCCCCACGCAAGATTTAAAAGATTTTTACGACGAAACATTACAAAAATTATCCGATCAATCTACTCATGAAAACCAAATTTTATTGCATACATTATTTGTTTTTTTAGAAAGCCATTGTCGCATTTCGGAAACAGCGAAAAAGCTATATGTTCACCGAAATACAGTCATTTATCGTTTGGAAAATTGCAAAGAGCTGATTGGAAAAAGCTTAAAAGACCCTGATACTACTTTCCGCCTTCGATTAGCGTTTCGAATCAAAAATTTGCTTCATTTATAAGAAAAGTCTTTCTCATTATTGTTAGATTTTATAACATTGACACTCACCTGCTCTGCTTCATTTTATAATGAATCTTTTGTTTTTTATACAATTTGTCGACTTATCTAAAAATAAATTGTTCACATTAACCAATGACATCTATGCCCTCTCGCCTTATTATGTTAAATAAAATAACATTCAATGTTGTTTTATTTATAAAGAAGGGGGAGGGGTATCATTGAAGAAAAATTATGGAATGGCTAGAATTGTTTCTCTCGGTTTGCAGCATGTATTAGTTATGTATGCCGGAGCCATTTTAGTTCCTCTAATCGTTGGTGGAGCATTACATCTATCGTCGAACGAGCTGGCATACTTAGTATCGATTGATTTGCTGACCTGTGGAATCGCAACGTTGCTTCAATCCTGGAAAAACAGGTTTTTCGGGATCGGATTGCCTGTTGTATTAGGTACATCCTTTGTTGCTGTGACGCCGATAATCGGAATCGGAACACAGTATGGAATGGGGGCTATCTATGGATCCATCATTACAGCAGGAATCTTTATTCTCATTTTTTCACCGTTCTTTGGAAAATTGGCAAAGCTTTTTCCTCCTGTTGTGACAGGCTCCGTTGTTACGATTATTGGCGTATCCCTTGTACCTGCCGGCATTAAAAACATGGCAGGCGGTGAAGGGAATCCTCATTTTGGAGATCCAGAAAACTTACTCCTCTCTTTTGGAGTGTTCATTTTCATTTTGCTTATTAATCGATTTTTTCACGGATTCATTCGAACAATATCTGTTCTTCTTGGGATCATCGCCGGAACCATTGTTGCTGCTTTCATGGGAAAAGTAGATTTCACAAACGTTGCTCAAGCATCATGGTTCCATATGCCTGAACTTTTTTATTTTGGTGCGCCTTCTTTCGAGTGGGGACCAATGATCACAATGACGCTTGTTGGTATTGTGATCATTATCGAATCTACAGGCTCCTTCTTTGCTCTAAGCAAAATTTGTGAACAAAATATGAACGAACAAGACTTAGTCCTCGGATACCGGGCTGAAGGTTTGTCCTTTATTTTAGGCGGTTTATTTAACGCATTTCCTTACAGCACTTTTGCTCAAAATGTCGGACTTGTCCAACTGACCAATATTAAAACGAGAAACGTTACAATCGCCGCTGCCAGCCTTCTTGTTTTACTTGGGTTCATTCCTAAAATCGCCGCCTTTACAACCATTATCCCTACTCCTGTATTAGGAGGAGCCATGATTGTCATGTTTGGAATGGTCGTTTCTTCAGGCATTAAAATGCTTAGTTCCGTAGATTTCGGACAACAAAGCAACTTATTAACAGTAGCCTGCTCCGTTGCATTAGGACTTGGTGCAACAGTGGTTCCTGATCTCTTTTCAAAATTGCCGCAATTCATGCGAATCCTTGTAGGAGACGGTATTGTAACAGGAAGCTTGACCGCCATTATTTTAAACTTGTTTTTTAATCTTTCATCCAAGAAAAAGCCGACTGTCAGCAGCACTTTAGAAACGACCATAGAATCATAGAAAAGAGGGAAAATGATGCGATTAAAACAATTAAATGAAATGAGTGCTTCCGAATTTATCCATCTATTAGGAGGAGTTTTTGAGAATTCATCATGGGTGGCCGAACGAGCAGAACCCAATCGCCCATACTCTTCCTTTCAATCTCTATATAATAAAATGGTGGAGATTGTCGAAACCGCTTCGGATAACGAACAATTAAAATTAATTCAAATGCATCCGCATCTAGGCACCAACGTCAAAATAACCGATTTCTCTCAAGAGGAACAGAAACATGCCGGATTAAATGAATTAACAAAAGATGAACAGAATCATCTCATTTTACTCAACCAAAAATACAAGGATAAATTTGGATTTCCATTTGTAATGGCCGTTCGAGGAAAAATCAAACAAGAAATTTTTAGAACGATCAAAGAACGATTACAAAATAATCATCAAACGGAGTTTAAACAAGCATTGGAAGAAATTAAAAAAATCGCAATGTTTCGTTTGCAAGAAATATTTCGTGAAGGAGAGAATAATTCGATGACCAAACACAAAGAAAGAGTGATGTATTATGGAAAAGGTGACGTATTTGCTTATCGCACCTATTTAAAACCACTTACTGGAGTTAGAACGATTCCTGAATCTCCATTTTCCGGTCGAGATCATATTCTTTTTGGAGTAAATGTAAAAATCTCAGTAGGAGGAACAAAATTGCTGAGCTCCTTTACGAAAGGGGATAACAGCTTAGTCGTTGCAACAGACTCGATGAAAAACTTTATACAAAAACATTTAGCTAGTTATACAGGAACAACGATAGAAGGTTTTTTAGAATATGTAGCTACTTCTTTTTTGAAGAAATATTCTCATATTGAAAAGATTTCGTTGATAGGAGAGGAAATTCCCTTTGAAACAACTTTTGCAGTAAAGAATGGAAATAGAGCAGCTAGTGAGCTAGTATTTAAAAAATCACGAAATGAATATGCCACCGCTTATTTGAATATGGTTCGTAATGAAGATAACACCCTAAACATTACTGAACAACAAAGCGGACTTGCTGATCTTCAATTAATAAAAGTCAGCGGAAATTCCTTTGTCGGTTTTATTCGTGACGAATACACAACTCTTCCAGAGGATTCAAACCGCCCTCTATTTGTTTACTTAAACATCAAATGGAAGTACAAAAACACGGAAGACTCATTTGGAATGAATCCAGAAAATTATGTTGCAGCTGAACAAATTCGCGACATCGCCACTTCCGTATTTCATGAAACCGAGACGCTTTCCATCCAACATTTAATTTATTTAATCGGCCGCAGAATATTAGAAAGATTCCCTCAACTTCAAGAAGTTTACTTCGAATCTCAAAATCATACATGGGATAAAATAGTGGAGGAAATTCCTGAATCAAAAGGGAAAGTATATACAGAACCGCGACCGCCATATGGATTTCAATGCTTTACTGTCACCCAAGAAGACTTGCCACACGAAAACATTCTTATGTTCTCTGATGAACCCGATCATAAAGGAGCACTTAAATGATCGGGTTAACAACACATATTTTAGATTTAACACACGGAACACCGGCTGAAAATGTAAAAATAAAGTTGTCCCGGATCGGTCATGAATCAGAAACAGAAAAACAGCTGCTGCAAACGACTTTCACGAATCAACATGGCCGTGTTGACCGCCCATTATTAGAGCCGCAAGAAATCGTTCCAGGGAAATATGAGCTTCTATTTTACGTCGGTGATTATTTTCTGAGAAAAGGCCTCACGTTGGACGAACCTTTATTTTTAGATAAAGTTGTCGTTCATTTTGGAATTTCTCAATCTAATTCTCATTATCATATTCCTTTGCTTATATCACCATGGGGATACCAAGTATATCGAGGAAGCTAAAAAATAATATAGGGCTGATTCCACATTTCACTGAATCAGCCCCTTTTGTTATGTTGTTTCGCGATGGAACCGACAAAATAAAAAGATCTCCTGCGAACTTGCAGGAAAACTTTTATTCCTTATGATTCCGTGAGTTTCTGAATCGCTCTGATTATGCCGCCATAACCGGTACATCTACAAAGATTTCCTGATAATCCTTCTAAAATTTGCTCCACAGTTGGGTTTTCATATTGATACAAAATGGAGGTCACAGCCATTATCATTCCCGGTGTGCAGTATCCGCATTGAAAGCCTCCTTCTTCTAAAAAAGCCTTTTGAATCGGATGAAGTCCATTCTTTCCCAACCCTTCAATCGTCATAATCTCCTTTCGATCAGCCTGATAGGCCCGCACTAAACAAGAATTGACTAATTTTCCATTCATAATGACTGAACAAGCGCCACAACGGCCAATTCCGCATGAAACTTTTGTACCCGTTAATAGAAGCTCCTCTCTTAATACTTCAACAAGGCGCATCGTTGCATGAACCTGAAGTTCCTTTGCATGTCCATTAACCAAAAGAGAGACTTTTATTTTCTCCTCCAACGGAGACTTCACTTCATCTATATTTTTTTGGTCAGCCATTCTTTCATCTCCTTTTGATGGACTGCTTTTATAATTTCCTCACGAGATACAGGCAGCTTCGTCACCCACAAGCCAATCGCGTCATGAATCGCTTTTGCAATCGCCGGTGCAACCGCCACCGTTCCGATTTCACCTACGCCTCTCGGACCATATTCATCTCCCTCGCACAATTCTTCTATAGCTGTTATGTCCATAGAAGTCGGGATGTCTTTTACGGTAGGAATAAGATAGGAGTCGAAATTATTTGTTACGTAACTCCCTTGTTTCATGATTGCTTCTTCTAGTAATGAATATCCTAATGCCATAACTGAGCCTCCTTCAATTTGTCCTAAGTAGCCCGTTGGATAAATCACCGGACCTGCAGACACTACCTGATCCAGATTTTTCACTCGCACTTTTCCCGTTAATTCATCTACTTCGACTTTTACCGCACAAGCGGCAAAAGAATATAAATAATGCCCGCCAGGAATGGAATGAGAAGTCGTAGGAAAAGGAAATTTCGTCTCGATTTGGATGGGATCATCATTTGTTTTGTCGGCTAGTTGCCGGTAAGTAATGAGGGGCTTGGCATTCGATCCATCTAAAGACCAAATTCCACCAGGACCTACATACAATTGAGTGGATGGCACTTTGATGCATTGAGAGGCTTTTTCTAATAATTGTTTTTTAAAAGGATCTTTCATCCGTTGAAGTGCTTGCCACACCATGCTCGTTCCCCGTGATGCTGTAGAAGAACCGGAGCGTGGAACGCAATACGTATCGCCAATCGTGATTTGGATATCATCTGCTGAGCATCCTACTTCTTTCATCACTAACTGCTGAATGACCGCTAATAATCCTTGACCAAATTCTTCGAAACCGAAGGCAACTTCAATTTTTCCTTTTTCATTTAACGATATTCTTCCCCCAGCTGGATCTAAGCGCCCAAACCCTAGTCCACCACCGTGCATCGTAATGGCGACTCCTACACCTGTCCGCGTCTTTTCATAGATACTTTTTTTATTTTCAGTATCTTTTTTGGTTAAAATGGGAGATTTGCTTATCTCTTTCAAAACTTGTGCTGCTCCGTCCGTCGGTGCAATCTGTTGGTCTACAGGACCCGGATCATCTGCTTTGCGGAGATTTCTTTTCCTCAATTCTATTGGACAGATTCCAAGTTTGACCGCTAAACGGTCGATTTGCCCTTCCAACGCAAAAGTCACTTGATTTCCGCCAAATCCTCTAAACTCTCCAGCCACACCATTGTTTGTATAGACGCTCACCCCTTCAACCTTTACATTTGGTATCACATAAGGTCCTGTTGCATGCTCAACTGCAAAATCTAATACAGCCGGACCTAATGTTGCGTAAGCACCCGTATCTGCGATCATTCGTACTTGATGAGCAAGAATTTTACCATTACGGCAGGCACCCGTTTTCATCGTAATCTTCATCGGGTGTCTTTTTAGTCCAGATCTGACAGATTCTCGCCTATCTTGGTGAATTTTCACCGGACATCCCGTTTTGAGCGCCAATAATGCACCGTACGGCTGAATATTCAACTCATCTTTTCCGCCGAAAGAACCGCCCATCGGACTGGAAACCACTCTGATTTTGCTTTCAGGAATATTTAAAATTCGGGCTAATTGAAATCGATCATTATATCCATGCTGCGTTCCGACATATACCGTAATCCGGCCATTCTCTTCCGGAACAATCACTCCTCCCTCCGTTTCCATATAGGCGTGCATTTGACGCGGCAATTCATAGGTTTCTTCCACCGTCACATCACAGATTTGAAATGCTTCTTCTATATTTCCTTTTTGAAAGGAAGCTTGATGAAGAATATTTCCTTTAGGATGCAATTGAGGTGCTGAAGGAAGGAGAGCCTGTTCTGGATCACTGATAACGGGCAATGGCTCATATTCTACTTCGATGAACTGAAGCGCCTTTTCTGCAATTTCTACCGTCTCTGCCGCCACAGCAGCAATCGCATCTCCAACATATCGAACCCGCTCATCGCACAAAACCGGTTGATCAGGAAAAATTAACCCAAATCGATTGAGTCCCGGCACATCTTTACTAGTAACCACAGCGCGTACTCCCGGCAGCTCCTCCGCTTTTTTGGTAGAGACGGAAATAATTTTGGCATGTGGATACGCACTTCGTAAAATTTTCCCATGAAGCATATTGGAAAAAGAAAGATCCGTTAAAAACTTTAATTTCCCTGTTACTTTATCGATTCCGTCTGGTCGTATAGCGGATCTCTGTAAATTGCTAGAATAAGTGAATTTCACGATGCTTCCCCCAATCGGCTTAATTCGGAAACAATGATATTAGCTGTTACTCGCCTTCGATAGTCATTTGAATAAAAAACATCAGAATTTGGATGAAATTCATGAAGTATTGTTTTATATACATTTTTTAATAATAAAAAATTGATCTTTTGATCGATGAGCAACTGTTCGGTTTCTTGCAGCCGCTTAGGGGTGTTCTCTCCTCCGCCTGCAACCAATCTAGCAAAATCGATCACTCCCGCTTCATTTTTACTTATCACTCCTGAAACTGTTACAACAGATCCCGAAAAAGCTTCTCTTCTCCCGACTTTTTTAAAAAATTGATTGCTAAATGAAGAATGTTGGGATTCCGGAAGTATGATGCCTGTCAGAAGACTTTCTTGATTTCTCTTTCTTCCTTTTAGCCAATGCTCCAATTTTTCCGATTTTAAAGTTCGTCCATCAAAGAACAAAACTTCCGCATCCATCGTTAAAAGAGCAGGAATGGCATCGCCTAATCCATGAGCTACATTTCCGCCAATCGTTCCTAAATTGCGAACAGCCGGAGCCGCAATTTGTTGAATCGCAACAGATAACAAAGGGCAGAGTTTTTGAATAGCAGGATGGTGGCCACAAGTATCCAATTTTGTCAAAGCCCCAATATACAAACACTGCTTCCCATTTACCTTTCTTTGATCGACCCCTTCGAGTTCAGCTATATTTTCTAAACTAATCAAGTGGGAGGGATAAGGCATTCCTTTTTCCCATTGGGTTTGCAGCCAAGTTCCACCCGCCACAAAGCTTGATTGCAACCGAAATCGTTCCCGTAATGCCCATGCTTCTTTCAAATCCGTGGGAGTCCAAACTTTTGCATCCAATATTCTTATACTCATGTTTAGATCCTTCCTTCTCTCGACGGTTGACATTCTTTGATCGATCCTAATCAAAGAATGATTCTCCATCTACTTAGATCATCGAAACGCCATTTCATCATCATTTGCGCTGACAAGGAAAACTGCAACTTCCATATCATTTTGCTCGTTATACATTTTTCTACAGCAATTTGCCAGCTTTAATCAGTCGTGGAGTTTTGTCAAAACAAAATCAAGTAATTCTTTGGACAATGATTGGTTCATAGAAAAGTGGATACCCTTTTCCCTTTGCCGATGGCAAAAAGAACAAAATCATCTCAATGCACTCTTTTTTAAGACGGATGATCTTTTTTGGCCATCAATCAGAAGTTCCTTATTTCCGCAAATCAGAAGCTTCTCCTAAATAACGAGCACTTCATTGTTCGAAAAATTATGTTGGTCGCTTCCACTATATGAAAAAGCAAAAAATTCCCAAATTTATTTTTTGATTTTTTTAAATATTATAACCATTTTAAGGAAGATGGTCTACACTTTATGTAAGAAATTATAACATGAATATCCATTGGATTTTTGTTTAACATCTGTTATACAGTAAAACGAACCTTGCTAATTGCAGAGAACAGTGAAACACATTTTCTCCTTATGATTCTTTGAAATCCTTTAATAAAACAAAATCCGTATGCCGTATGTTTCTTGGCTGATCGATCTTTCTCGAAATTTTCATATTGCAAAATGTCGTACTAAGAAAATTCTGTTACCAAATTTTCTAACATAAATTATGTAAAGATATATTACACGTTTATTGAATTTTCTTAATTTTCTTTTTACTATATCTATATAATTGGGGTAAATTCGATTTGTTTCTTTTTTTACTCATGGCCGAAATGGCCATCCCAAGTGAACAAACCAATAAAAAGAATATATCAAACCACCAAAACGGAGGAGATCGAATGAAAAATTTGCTCATTAAAAACGCTCAAATCATTACCATGAATCCAGCTAATGACATTATGATAGGCGATATTTTTATAAAAAATGACACGATTCACTCGATCGGTCCAGAATTAAATCCAGATCATGTTGATCGAATCATCGATGCGGAAAATCGTACTGTCATTCCAGGATTTGTGCAAACCCATATTCACTTATGCCAAACTCTTTTTCGAGGAAAAGGGGATGATTTAGAGCTACTTGATTGGTTGAAAAAGCGGATATGGCCATTGGAAGCCGCTCACGATGAGGAATCCATCTATTATTCAGCAATGCTTGGCATCGGAGAACTTATTCAAAGCGGCACCACTACCATTGTCGATATGGAAACAGTCCATCATACAGATTTTGCTTTTCAAGCCATCGCCAAAAGCGGAATGAGGGCTTTATCGGGAAAAGTGATGATGGATAAAGGAGAAGATGTTCCAATCGGATTACAAGAAAAGACATCTGATTCCATCCAAGAAAGTGTCGATTTACTAGAAAAGTGGAACCTTTTTGATAACGGAAGAATTCAATACGCCTTCTCCCCCCGTTTTGTCATTTCATGCACGAAGGAATTACTGGTAGAAGTTCGAAACTTAGCGGAAACCTACGATGTGAAGGTTCATACCCACGCATCAGAAAATCAAAAGGAAATTAAACTGGTACAAAAAGAAACGGGCATGAAAAATATTGAGTATCTTGACCATCTAGGACTGGCAAACGAACGGTTAATATTAGCCCACTGTATATGGCTGGATGAACAAGAAAAGAAAATCATCAAGGAAAAAGGTGTTCATATTAGTCATTGCCCAGGATCCAATTTAAAATTAGCATCAGGAATCGCAGACGTTCCAAACATGCTCCAAATGGGAATTTCGTTAAGTCTAGGCGCAGACGGAGCACCTTGTAATAATAATTTAAATATGTTTCATGAAATGAGACTGGCGGCACTTATTCAAAAACCTACCCATGGACCGACTGTCATGAATGCAAAAAGCGTTTTCGAAATGGCGACTATCGGCGGGGCCAAAGCAATCGGTCTAGAAAATGAAATCGGCAGTATTGAAGTTGGAAAAAAGGCAGATTTAGTGATCTTAAATTTGAACAATTTTCATACTTATCCGTCCTATGATGTCGATCCCATTTCTCGTATTGTTTATTCTGCTTCGAGAGATGATGTGGAAACAACTATCATTAACGGACAAATTGTCATGGAAAACAAGGAGCTAAAAACCGTCGACAAAGACATTGTTTTATATGAAGCAAACCGTTCCATTAAAAGGCTATTAAAATTCGCCAACATGATGAAATGAACGATCAACCATCGCTGTATAAAGACATAGGGGTACTGAAAAATCAGCTAACGATGAACTCTGTTCTTCTGTCAAGGTTCTTCTTTTTTTTGCTTTTTATCTGCTTTTTTTGTTTCATACAAGTCTTCGTTTGGACCGACTTCCCTTTCTATCGCTCGAACCAAACGGCTTTTTTTAAATGTTCCGCACGTGTTCGTCGTCTTATTTATTATTGTCAAAATGTTTCAATGCCTCCCTTCTGCTCAACGGTTTGAGTTCATGACGACGAGCCACAAAATTTTTTACGCTATCAGGTCGGGTTTTGGCATACTCACGCAGCACCCATCCTATCGCCTTTTGAACAAAAAATTCGTTGCTGCCCGCTCTTCTTAAGATATAACGAAAGAGACGCTCATCATCCATTTTCCCTCGGTAAAAAAGTTGATATAATATCGCAGACCTCTGGAGCCAAATATTTTCACTTTCAATCCAACGGTCAGGATATCGTGAAATCAGTTCAGGATATGTTTGAAATAAATATCCCATGATATGTGGGGAAAGTACATCGATTGTATCCCACCATGACTTAGTGACGAGTAATTTTTCCAACCACGTCATATCCGATGGGCGTAAGCTTTTCTTTTTCATTTCTATCAAGTCAAGAGCGGCTCTTTGGTATTCGCGCTCGGGCATGTCCCAAAGTATCTGAATCACTTTCTCAAGATTCTCATTTGACGGTACACCATGTTCTTTCACAAATTGTTTCGTCACTTTCCTTCGAATAGGAGTTCGAATGCCCAAAAACGGAAATTGGTTTTTCATGTATTTTTTTGACCACTCAGCGAATTCAGCGTTTGCATGGCTGGTATATAATGAAACAAGATTTTGTATATAGGAATTCAATTGTTCATTCATCCTTCTTTTCCCCCACATGACTATTTATCTTTCAACAATACAATACTTATCAGTAAGCAGCAATTCAATATTTTCGATTCCTACCAAAAACCGCAAATTGATTTTTGAAACTTTTTCTGATCGCCAGAAGGAACTTTTTTCCGCTAGTCGAATATTTGATCATACGAACAGCTAAGTCGTGCCATGATGGTTTTGAAATCACTCAAGTATTTTGACAGAGGATGGAACATTAACCGGGGAAGCGATTACCTTTTACTAAACCTTAGATAGGTTACAACAGATCTAAACGAGGGAAAGTTTTATTTCGATGCCCCCTTTTTCGTTTGACTGTGTGATTGTCTGCGGGATCATCTTTATAAAAAAACAGATACCGCGTTTGATGAATTTTGTATTTCAATCTTACACAGTCTCTTCTGGATTAGCATAAAATACCGAGGAATTCACCTATCCAATAAGTTTCATAAGGAGAGCAATCAGAATGAATTCTTTAAAGAGGAAAGGAAATTATGGCATTGATGCACCCTTTATCCCACTTTCTTATGCTTTGATTGGTCTTGTTTTGTTGATTTCCAGTATTGTATTGATTTACCGATCCCATATTTGGGCTTTCTGGCTTTTGGTTTATAGTCTCTTTTTGCTGACCTGCGCTTTCTTCTTTTTGCACACATCGATGAAAGGAAAATTCGAAATATGGGAAAATATTTTCTCCAATCTCAATATTCCGGAAAACTCCAAAATACTCGATATGGGATGTGGACATGGAACGGTATTAATTATGGCGGCCAAACAGCTTGGGAAAGAAGGACAAGCGGTAGGTATTGACCTATGGCGCAAAGTGGATCAATCAGGCAATGACAGAAAGGCGACAGAAAAAAATGCCGAAATTGAAAACGTTGCTGACAAAATTGTCCTTCATACAGCCGACATGATGGCCCTTCCCTTTCAAGACAACATATACGATTATGTGTTTAGCAGCCTGGCGATTCATAATATTAAGAATAAGCAAGGCAGAGAGAAAGCCGTACGGGAGGCTTTTCGAGTTTTGAAACCAGGAGGAACATTGGTAATAGTGGATATTGTTAGAACGAAGGAATATCTAAATGTATTAAAGGACCTTTCTGCCGCCAATGTCAGTCATACGCTTGCCGGTTGGAAAGGCTGGTGGACAGGTCCTTGGATGTCAACGAATATTATAGTGGCTAAAAAATCAAAATGATTTTAAAAACGATTGAAAGTGGGCAGCGACCAAAACCAATGTCGGGCAATGACTAACAACTCCATCCTTCATTATGCTTTGAAATAAAGATCATTCTAGCGCATATCCGGTCAACCAAAAATATCTGGTTGACCTCATCATATGAATCAGTGCGATTGTCAAATTTTCGACGGTTATTGCACAGCGTTTTGATGCTCTTTAAATCCTAAAATGAAACCACTATTTCACATCGTTCGATTATTCGAACGGTGTTTTTGTATATTCGTTTTCTGATTTCATTCGAGAACAACTAGCTGTTCTTATTTTAGAAATAAAAAATTATCTTGGCATCTTAAAAAAATTCTCTCTTTCTGCAGATATCCAAGGTTGTAAATTTTCTTTGCTCTCCTGAACCAATCGATTGACCAGTACATCATGCCAGATGTAATTCTCCAATAACGATACATGCACATCATCATCCGTATAGAAGGCATTGCCGTTTTGTTCTACCGGATGGCCATAAATCATTTCTTTTCCGTCGACAGAAATGATAAACCATTTCTTATTTCCAATCTGTTCTACATAATCTGTCTTCCGATGTACCACCAAGTCTTTTAAAGGATTTTCAACTTGAAAGACAATGCCCTTAAGACTGCAAGTTTGCTGTTTCTCCCGCAAGTCGTCTACTAGTTGTTCATACATAAAATCCCAAATGGACAATATAATTCGGTGCTTGGCCCGCCGAATCAGAATACGACAAAATGACAGGATGTTTTCTTCTCCTTTTATCGTTATCACACGTTTATCAGCTTTGATCTCTTGTTTCTCAAACCGTTTTAATTCATTTTTTATCGATGAAAAGGTGACATCCCACTGCTTTTTAATCGATTCTAAAAACACATCAACCGGTAATGGGGAAAATTGTGCAGCTCCGTTTACATCCTCTTTCACCACTATCCCTTTTTTCTCTAATCCTTCTAATACTTCATAAATGCGCGATCGAGGTATACCTGAATGTTTGCTAATCTGGTAAGCGCTGGACATCCCTAAATGAACCAAAGATACATAGGCTTTCGCCTGGTATTGATTAAAACCAAGCAGCTGGAGTTCTTGTGAAATTTTATCCATATTGAAACCATCCTCTTCAAACCATTCAAAATTTACTTTTATAGTATCGTTAACGGACGATTTAGTAAATGATTCCCCTGTATGACGGCCAATCCTTTATAAAAGTTCTTTTCTAATTATTAGTGTAATTATTTCCTGATATTTGTCTGTATTTTTTATTCACAAAAGTACATTCATTTGTTATGATCATTTTAGTTACCACTATAGTAATTACTAATGTTCATGGATATTATACGGATCCGGTTAAGGGATTTGGAACAGTCTCCATAATGATATGTGGCTAACCTCAATTGGAGAAATATCTGTTTTTTTCGTTACGAACGATTTTCTTAGATAAAGAACGCCGATAACATCTATTGAAAATAAATCAGCTATTGATCTTTCAATAGATAGATCAATAGCTTTTCATTATTCTAGGAGGAATGCATATGGACGATATCAACTTTTACATATTGGGCTTCTTAGTACTCGCCGGTTTTATAGCTTCTTTCGTAGATTCAGTAGTTGGCGGAGGGGGATTAATTTCAATTCCGGCTTTAATGTTTACAGGATTGCCCCCTTCCGCAGCCATTGCGACCAATAAATTAGCCAGTACAATGGGGGCTTTAACGAGCACAATCTCGTTTATTAAATCAGGAAAAGTAAATTTTTCGCTTGTATCTAAGCTTTTCCCTTTAACTCTTATAGGTTCTTTTTTAGGTGCATTTGTTGTAAAACATATATCATCAGAAATATTAAAACCGTTGGTTCTAGTGATGCTTATTGCCGTTGCCATCTACACGATCTTAAAAAAAGATTGGGGCAAAGACTCTCGATATCAAGGGATGAATTTGAAAAAAAGCATCCTTTTTGCATTAGTCGTTCTCTTGATTGGATTTTATGATGGATTTGTAGGTGCCGGTACAGGTTCTTTTTTGCTATTTTCTTTTCTAATCATCGGATTTGATTTTATCCAATCTGCCGGCAACGCCAAAGTCCTTAACTTTGGCAGCAACATTGCTGCGCTCATCATGTTTCTGTACTTGGATGCTGTCCGTTTTGCATATGGCATTCCCATGGGGATTGCTATGATCTTCGGAGCTTTAGTAGGTTCAAACTTTGCCATTAAAAAAGGGGCATCGTATGTAAGAATTTTATTTATCATTGTTACTGTTTTTCTTATTGGAAAAAATATTCTAGATTATTTGCACCTTTTTTAATAAATAAGGCTGACTCAAAAAATCATCTTCTCAGGCTTTTTGAGTCAGCCTCAACATATGGACAAAAAAGCGACGTTCGTTACATCCGCAACTCCTTAGACAATGTCAATATATTAAATTTTTTCTTCTTTCTACGAACAATTATTACATAGATGAATTTGTTCTGATCATCCTTTCAGATTGATTCCTCTTTTTTATAGACCAATGTCTTTTTGATGTTGAAACCGTTCAACAATCTGTTGGGCGATGGCTTCGCCTATTGGAATGGAGGCCGTGGCTGCAGGAGATGGCGCATTGCATACATGCAATGACCTTTTCCCTGAGAAAATAGCAAAATCGTCTACCATGCTTCCATCCTGCATAATAGCCTGCGCTCGCACCCCCGCCTGAGCAGGAACGATATCTTTCTCCGCCAACTCCGGTATGAGTCGCTGCAAGCTCCGCAAAAACGCTTGTTTGCTAAAGGAACGAACCATTTCTTTCATGCCTTCTCTCATATTCGGCATCGCCATCTTCCAAAAACCCGGATATGCTAAAATCTCCAAAAGATCTTTAAGGTTTATATCTTTTTTCGTATATCCTTCACGTTTAAAGGCCAAAACCGCATTTGGCCCTGCATGAACCTCTCCGTTCATCATCCGGGTAAAGTGAACCCCAAGAAACGGGAAATCGGGATTTGGTACCGGGTAAATCAAATGATTGACAAGATACCGTTTTTCCGGCACTAGCTCATAATACTCGCCTCGAAACGGCACAATTTTCATCCCCGTTTTCATGCCAGCCATTTTAGCCATACGATCGCTGTGCAAACCGGCACAATTAATGAGAAAACGTGTTTGTATGGTCCCCCGGTTTGTTTCAATCGTCACATGATCCATATTTTCTACGATGTTTTCCACTCTCACACCAAGACGAATATCCCCTCCTCTTTCCTGAATGAGGCGTGCAAATGCAGCAGATACACCTCGATAATCTACAATTCCACAGCTCGGTACCCGAATAGCTCCTGTACCATTTACATGCGGCTCGATCTCTTTCAATTCTTCAGGACCGATTTTCTTTACATCCAATCCATTCTGCAAACCACGTTCATAAAGCTCCCTCATAATTGGAAGTTCTTTCTCTTCTGCGGCCACGATCACCTTGCCGCATATTTCGTATGGAATACCGTGTTCTTCACAAAAATGAACCATCGCTTTGTTGCCTTTACGGGCGAATTGTGCCTTGAGGCTGCCCGGTTTGTAATAAATGCCCGAATGGATAACGCCGCTATTATGACCTGTTTGATGATGAGCCAATTCGTTTTCTTTTTCTATTACCACCATTTTTGAATTTGGAAAACGTTTTGCGAGTGCCATACCTGTAGATAATCCAATAATTCCACCGCCAATGATCGAAAAATCATACATGTATATCCCTCTTTATATAGTAAATTCCTTAGCAAAAAGGGTAATTCACCTTTTTTTCATCCATGAAAACATGCTTAACTTCTAAATATTCGTCTATTTCCTGACAGCCTCTCGTCGTCCCATCGCACATTATCAAGCCTTCAAACAGCGCTTGAGCAATGCAGGAACGGCATCATGTTCTATTGGTTCTGAAACTCTAGATGTGAAAAAACAATCTAAATGACAGGTTTTGCTATTCTGTTTTTGTAATACAAATTTATATAACAAATTGATGTTGTTATATTGTTTTTTTCGTCTTTTTTGTTTATTATAATCTTCAATAAATTAATTGTAAATTGTTTATTTTCTAAAAATTAAAATATTTATATTATGAAAATTGTTATACAAATTTTTAACTTGTTAGACAAATTATGATTTCAATGATGGAAAGGAGCAAGATGATGTCCAAAAAAGAAAAAGTTTCGCAAATCATATCGCGTGAATTACTCAACCAAATTGAAATAGGAAGGTTTCCTCCTGGTTCAAAGCTGCCGACTGAAATGGAATTAGCCGCTCAATATGGTGTAAGCAGAGTACCGATTCGCGAGGCTTTAAGCATGCTTCGTGCTGCCGGTGTCATCTCTTCACGTCAAGGAGGAGGAAGTTATGTAGAAGAATCGACCACTTCATCCTTATTAAAGAGAATTCGAATCGAAAGCGATGATGTAGAAAGTATTAAATATCTTTTTGAAATGAGAAAAATTTTAGAGCCTGAAGCAGCCTATTTAGCCTCACTTAGACGAACACCTGAGCAACTTGAGCAAATGAAGCAAATTTTAGAAAGAATGGAAAACGAATCGAACGAACAGGGAACGAGTTCAACCGAAGCGGATCTTCAATTTCATCGTTCCATTATTTTGGCTACTCACAATCCCGTATTGATTCAAACTCTGGAAAATTTATCCTCACTTTACGAAAAAACTTTAAAGATCACACTTCGCCCGAACGTAGAATTAAAACAAAAACGCAAAGCTGTCCACGAAGAACATCGCAATATTTTATTAGCCATCGAAGCGGAAGAACCAGAACTTGCTAAAATCCAATGCCTTATCCATTTAAAAAATGCAGAAAGAAAACTGAGTCTGCTCTTAAAGGATTACAACATATAACCGTACAGAAAGTGAGAGATTCAAATGAAGGTAGTCACTTCGCGTCATATTGAAGAAATCAAAAAAATCGTAAAAACCGGAAAAGTATGGACAGACGAAAGCGATCGTTTTAGCTACTCATTCGATGCTTCTTTCGGAACCTTTTTACCCGATGTGGTGATTCAAACAAAGAGCGTGGCAGAATTGGCTGAACTTGTGAAACTTGCCAACCGCGAAAAAATCCCCGTCTATCCTCGCGGTCAAGCCACATCTTTAAGCGGCGGTCCCCTGCCGGTTAAAGGAGGCATGGTATTCGATTTATCGGTATTAGACGATTTGCTTGAAATTCATGAAGAAGATTTGGTCGCTGTCGTTTCTCCGGGAGTCTTAACCGCCCAGATTCATAAGGCAGCTGAACAAAAAGGATTCATGTTTCCTCCGGATCCGAGCAGTGCGCACGTATCGACAATCGGCGGCAACTTAGCCGAGAATTCAGGCGGACCAAGAGGCTTAAAGTATGGAGTGACAAAAGATTATGTGATTGGTTTGGAAGTCATTACCCCCGAGGGAAACATCATAAAAACTGGAGGACGCACAGTAAAAAACGTAACGGGCTACGATTTGACGAAACTTATTGTCGGTTCAGAAGGCACTCTTGGGATTATTACGAAAGCCGTGTTGCGTCTTCTTCCCAAACCACCCGCTTCTGAAACGATTATGGCAGTATTCGATAGCCTTGTTGATGCCGGCAGCGCCATTTCCAAAACTTTATCATCCGGAATTTTGCCTGCCAAAATGGAGCTGATGGATCAAGCCTCCATCATAGCCGTCGAACAATATGAACCATTAGGATTACCAACAGATGCTGAAGCCATCATTCTGATTGAGCTGGACGGCCATCCTTTAGCATTAAAAGATGAAATCAAAAAAGTCGCTGAACTATGCCATGCGGTGGGAGCACGGTCGGTCCACATTCCCCAAAATGAAGCGGAGAAAATGGAAATCTGGAAAGCCAGAAAGCTAGTTTCACCGGCAATCGCACGGATTAAACCGACAAAAATTTCAGAAGATGCCACTGTACCACGAAGCAAAATTCCTCAAATGTGCGCAAAATTGCAAGAAATTCGCGATAAATATAAGGTTCACCTTGTCGTGTTTGGTCATGCAGGGGATGGAAACCTGCATCCCAACATCATTTGCGATAAAAATGATCAAGAAGAAATGCGCCGTGTAGAACAGGCCGTCGCCGAGATTTTTACCGCAGCCGTCGAACTTGGCGGGACGCTTTCCGGTGAACACGGCATCGGGACAATGAAATCTTCTTTCATGGAAATGGAGTTAGGTCCCATCGGTCTGGACATGATGAAGCGTATCAAAAAGGCATGGGATCCAAACAACATTTTGAATCCAGGAAAAATTTTCCCTGAAGAGGGTCAGAAATGGGAGTTGACTTAAAATGAAATCATCTTTGGAACAATTGAAAGAAGAATTTCTATATGAAAAAACAAACAGGTGTGTACAATGCGGCTATTGTCTGCCAGTCTGTCCAACATATGTAACCATGAGAAAAGAAACACATTCGCCACGCGGGCGAATCCATCTCATCAAAATGGTCGGTGAAGGAAAAATAACCGATTTATCTGCGCTGGAACAACCTCTCGATTTATGCCTTGGTTGTCGTGCGTGCGAAACGGCTTGTCCAACCGGAGTGGAATATGGATCCATTCTTGAAGCCGCTCGAGCAGCAATGGCCAAACGCAAGAAGCTTTCCGTTCCGGCCCGTTTGCTGCGGAAAGCATTGCTGAACAAAGCCATTCCAAATCGTCACATGATGAAATGGTCAGGAAATGCATTTTGGTTTTATGAAAAAAGCGGAATGCGAAAAGTCGTGCGCAAGTCAGGCGTTTTAAAAAAATTGCCCTATCATCTGGATGAATTCGAAAAAATCATCCCGCAAACCGTTTCACCTTCAGAACGCAAACAAGATTTCGTCAAAATAAAATCCAAAGGTGAAAAAAAAGCAACAGTGGCTTTTTTTACAGGCTGCATCATGGACTCCATGTTTCATCGCATTAACCGCTTATCTGTACAACTGCTTGCCGAAGCAGGCTGCGATGTGATCGTCGTACCGAATCAGACTTGCTGCGGCGCCCTTCATGCACATTCCGGAGAATTAGAAGAAGCTAAGCGCCTTGCCAAACAAAATATCGCTGCATTTGAACAGGAAGAGGTGGATTTCATCGTTCACAATGCGGGAGGATGCGGAGCTATGCTGTATGAATATGACCATTTGCTTGCGGATGAAAAAGAATGGGCTGATAAAGCCTCCACGTTCTCTGCTAAAATAAGAGATATCAGCCAGGTATTGATCGCTTGCGGAGGACTTCCGAACCTCAAAGCACGTAAAGAAGAAGAACGTGTAACGTATCAACCCTCTTGCCATATGACAAATGTTCAAAAAGTGATTCAAGAACCAATAGATCTCTTAAAAAGCGTGTCAGGAGTTCATTTTATTGAAATGAACCAAGCTGACATGTGCTGCGGTTCTGCGGGAATTTACAATATCATACATTTTGATGCATCCATGAGTATTCTTGATGAAAAGATGAAGAATATGAAAGCCTCCGATGCATCAGTGATTATAACAACCAACCCTGGATGTTTGCTGCAAATGAAGCTCGGAATTGAACGTGAGAAATTATCTTCGTCTGTCCGTGTGCTGCATCTAGTCGAGTATTTGGCTGAAGCAGCGGGAATTTCCTAATTTGCTGCAATGATAAGCCTTCGAATCAAAATAACAAGATGTCCAACCATGATTCTACTGACGGCGGACTACTGCCTAAATATCCTGTGTCGGCTGCCAATGTTTTGACCCCATTGGAAATCGCCGACCTTTTTTGAGTGATGATCGTTTTATGAGCGCAGATCATGAATGAAGAAATTCGGAAAGGAATTTCTCTTTCATACTTATGGCAATTTCAAAGATTGAAATATCAAACTTAATGTTTTCGAATAAGTCTTCTATGTTTGCCTTTCTCACGCCAGAAAAACTTTTTAAGTATTTTTCCAACCCACTTATAATTTCAGAATATTCTTTCGTTCGATTTTAGTTTTCTATTGTCTTTATCATGGTTTTCGTCCTAATATTTTCTATATTCTTCAATACATTCATGTTTATCCATTGATTCTTGAATGATTTTATTAAACTGTTGTGGTTCGTCTACCCTAAACAAAACTGTATGTGCGTGTTTTTGTATGCCAAAAGGTCCAAAATACTTAACAGGATTTATTAATTTTAATTCCAATTCCGGCTCATCAATCCCTACTGTTGCTTTAAATACGCCTTTTTTGGTTTTAGTAAACATAACATCATCTTTCATGCTAAAAGTTTCTAAAGATTGAATATTGTCGATGTCGATCATCATTTTTCCCGTATACCCGCTATGAATGATGAGTTTATTAGATGTGACAACGATTGGCAGGTACTTGGCTGAATTATAGAGAGCGATTGCATAAAAGAAAGCGTAAATATTGATGATGGTGGAAATCCATGCAGCTAATTTATTCCATTGCATGAATAACAGATGGAATACAACCGCATCTAAAGGAAGTATAAGTAAGATCACGATAATAAACGTCTTAAACATAGTTTTTTCATGATATTTGAATAAAAGGCCATTTGGGGGTTTTGGCTTTTTAAACCATACAATCAAAGAATAATAGAATGTTTTAAATTCCATGATGACCGCACCGCGAACGAATGAATTTCCGATCCAACCACTCATAGAATCATCCAGTCGCTCCCAAAAATCTAAGTGCGTGTCATTTTTTAAAGATTTCATTTTTTTGATGGTCAATCGAATACTATTCACGACAAATAGCAAAAATAAAATTTCTACCAGCGCTGCTACTTTTAATATGTAATGAAAATATTGTCTATCAGTAGATGGGATAATAAGAAAGGCCAATATTAAACCAATAAAAAATCCTGAAAAAATAGAAAGGATTTTCCTTTTAGAAAAAAGCCAAAACAAAACAGGAAATAATATCGTCAAGGAAAGAGTAATCACTAAATTAGCTTCGTCCGTTAAACTGCCAACACTTTGAACATAAATGTAAGAAGTTGAAGGGATGAACAATAATAATAGGAATTGAATGAGCCTTTTTAAATTCATGCCATGCGCTCCTTTATCGATTTTAATAATAAATTTTCTTTTGTTTGACACCTCTATTACTTAATTCTCCCTTAATTCACTACCTTTCCGTTCAGTCATCTTACCGCTGATAGACGCCACATACAGCTTTCCTAAGTGGTTAAAACAAGCAATTTTTTGTTGATGGCAATTAAGAAATGTAGTGTTTGGCAATTAAGAGTATGCATTATTTATTGCATATTCACCGCTTTACATGGAGTGGCGGGAAGGATAGGCTTGTGTGCCTTGCAAAGTCCTATGGCTTACCCCCTTTGCGAAAATTATACCCGCAGAGGCTCCATGTCAAGCGACATAATATTGGAATTTTATACAGAGAAGTGAATAACCCTATTTGCCATTTGATGCCTTTTTTAATTGCCAAATACACAATTTTTGGAGTAAAGAGTTTTACATGGACTGACTGTAATATCGATAGACTCAGGAAATGGTTAATGTTTTTATAAGTTTTTTAATATGGCACATAAGAAAAACATACATTTTCCCTTTTTCTTCGAGATGATTGAGGTATCTTATAGTTGATAAAAGGTAAAGCGATTACAATATAAGCTAATTTTTATAACAAAAGTTCTGATTTTTTAAATATTTGTTATAATTATAACAGATTTGGAAATGAGTGGGGATATGTCAAAACAAAGAGTAGGAAATGACGTCATTTATAGTGGTAAAAGACAGATTCAAGACCTTGATGCAGGAGAAGATGCTGACATAAAAAACACCTAGAAAACGGCTTTATGATTACATACTTTAAGTGTAATCATTCAGCTTATTGATTCTCTAGGGCAATAAAAAATGAAGTAATAAAATACATACTTGCAAACATGGATAAATCTATGAATACCTTCATATAACCAGCTGAGAACCAACAGAAAGGTTAATAAAATAACTAAAAATGGAGGCCATCTTCTATGACTAAAAAGATATTTTACATTTTTTGTATGATATATTTAGCAATTGTATTATTTTTGAATTATATTTATGATTTAGAAAATACTACTTTAACTGTTTTATTTGGTGTTTTTCTAGTTTTTGTTATCATTTTCAAAGCTTTATTACAAGGGGAAAAGGAGAAGTGAGAAATGAAAAGTTCAAAAAAGGTATGAAATTTTACTTTCGCTTTATCTAGTCATTTCTTTGTTGTTTTCAGCATTTGGTTTGTTACATCTTTTAAAAAAGCCACAAAACTGGGCCCAAATTCAATATAAAGCGCTGTGTTTACAAAACTTCTAATGCAAAGTTTCTGATGTTAAATACTACAATTAGCTACTCACAAACGCCCCCATATAAATTCAATCTTACCAAGCTAGTTGTATTTAATATTGAAAATACAAAGGCATTTTCTGCATCCGATTTGTTACTAATTTCTCGTACATCGTTTTCAAGTTCAAAAGCAATATTTAGTAAAACGGTCACTATTGCCGTCCGTTATGACCTTTCTTAATTTGTTCATCCATCTCTTCGATTTTCTTTTCAATCCGATCGAGTTGTCGGATGCGTTTTTTATTTGAACGGAAAAGCCACACGATGAACAGAACGAATAACACCAATAATCCAAAACAAATAAGTTGAAAGACCACATTCCTGATATTAATGCTATTCATATTATCGTCCGCAAATATATCATCATTTTATAAATCCAGATAAAAACATCAATCGTTGAGAAAACAGCCCCGTGCACAATTAAAGTTTTGTTGTTAATGGCTACCACATTCCCAATGTTCTCATAATTCCATCGGACCGATGTCTGTAGTTTCAATTCCTTATAGTTAAGATACAAACGCCGGTTGCTCCTGGTGAAATTGGAGAGCTGTACTTGTTTCAATTCCTCATAGTTAAGATACAAACCTAGCGGTTGCTGACTTTATCGAAAGTCAGAAATTGTTTCAATTCCTCATAGTTAAGATACAAACCTCAAAAATAGTTGATAAATCAAGGGATGACATAAAATATAGAGTTTGTTGTTTTTCATTTTATCGTAAAAGAATAATTTTATCTATTTTCTCTTACCACTGATATTTTCTGCATTTTTACCTAGTTGTACTATAAACACATTTTGTCGTCGATCCCTTGGAGTTTTTGCACGATTGGGGGTCGACGACAAATTCATCTTTACAATTCTTGCACGACTCGAAACATCCCAAACCCTTGAGAGTTTTTTCCGCCTATCCCCGTTTGTAATAAGAAGGTTAAATTTTTTGGAGATGACTGTAAGCGAAATTTCCCCAGCCAGGCAGTAATATAGTAGTTTTTAAAAGTCGTAACGACTTTATGTTTTTGAGTGACATGCAATGGTTCGATCAACAACCGCTCTTTTGGCGGTTCTCCGTAATAAGCCTCATACTTGTTACGAAAATTCACTTCAATTAAATGAGAAAACACTTCGTCATATGGATCAAAGAACTGAGTTTTCCGCTTGCCATCCACCGTTTCATAGGTGCTGTAGACTGTTAAAGGGGAAAGCATCTCTATTTCTACTTCCGAACTTGCCACTTCATCATCCGTTAATTGTATACTTTGTATCTCCAGACATTGATCGCCTAAATGTACTTCATTCTGCAATAAAAAGTATTCTCCCAACTGTTGCGTCAATTCAGGCAATATAGTCGAAATATGCCACGATATTTCATCATCGAACAATATCGTTTTTGAATTCAATTGAATTTTATGCTGGCCAAAAAGTCGGCTGAAAGTAAATAACTCAGCTTTCGCAGTCCAAAATCTTGTTTAAATGCTTGATGTAAATGGTTTTGGGAAGTACAAAATTATCATTTGACATTTTTTAAAACATAAAGAAAGACACCTATTCTTTTGGTAAAATATTGGTGACGAAACCAAATCCAAAAGAAAGGTGTCACCACTATGATAACGAATAAAGACTACTTTGCGCAATTACCAAAAGAAATTAAACAAGGATTTTCCGAATTAAATATTGGATATCATTTAAGAAAAGCGAATATTACGAAACTTTCCGGGTATTCTTGTCTTACTGTTTTCAAACTGATTTTTCTTTTAGTCTTCCAATATAAGAACTGGTTTCGTGCTTTTATGAGTAAACGATCTCAGGATCTGCCCGGAAAGGATACAGTCTATCGCTTTTTAAATACACCAACCTATCATTGGAGAAAGTTTCTGCTTTCATTAAGCAGTGAAATGATCCGTCTGCTTCAACCATTAACTTCAAAAGATCGTGTCACAGCTTTTGTGATTGATGATTCTGTCTTTTCAAGAAACCGTAGTAAGTCGGTTGAACTGTTGGCTAAGGTTTTTGATCACTCTACCCATCAGTACTTGAAAGGGTTTCAAATGCTTACCCTTGGCTGGACCGATAGTTTTACTTTTATTCCCATTGATTTTGCTCTTCTAAGTTCACCGAAAAAGGAAAATCGCCTGCAAGAAATCAATACCAATATTGATAAACGAACATCTGGCTATAAGCGTCGCCAGGAAGCTCTGAAATCAAAACCGGACGTGGCTTCAGCTTTACTTGATCATGCGCTTGAAAAAGGGATTATAGCTGACTATGTTCTCATGGATTCCTGGTTTACACAAGCGCCTTTAATTGAGAAGATTACGAACAAAGGGTTATTTGTCATTGGCTTGGTGAAGCAATTAAAGCAGCGATACGTTTACAATGGTGAACGTTTCACACTGAATCAACTTTACAAATTGGCAAAACCTCACATGGGTAAAAAAGACATTCGCGGATCCGTTTATGCTACTTTAGACAATGGAATTCCAGTAAAAATTCTATTTGTACGAAACCGTAATAAACGGAGCGAATGGCTTGCCATTCTCAGCACAGATACAACATTAGAAAATGAAGAGATCATTCGTATTTACGGCATGCGTTGGGACATTGAAGTCTTCTTCAAATGCAATAAATCCCTTTTAAATTTAGAGAAAGAATTCCAGGGACGTTCCTACGACATGTTAATTAGCCATACAACCATTGTTTTTACACGATATATTCTCATTGCTTGGCAAATGCGAAAAGAGGAGGATCCTAAGACGATTGGCAACCTTTTTTACATCCTTTGCGAAGATGTAAAAGACATAGATTTTATTACTGCCCTTCAATCACTTATTGACCTTTTCCAAACTTTGGCGGAAGCCGAGGTTTCTTTGAACATGGACATCTTTAAAAATCAAATGAATAAATGGTTGGCCACTATACCTAATTATATCAAGCAATGCTTAAATATTTCTGTGTGCGAAAGTTGAGTAAATAATTTATATGATCTTTTTCCTTTTTGAAATCCGATTTCGTGTAAAAACGTTGCGAACGTTTTATCTTTTAAAGATTGATAGAGCAGCCCTTGAAGCAAATACTGATAATGTAATGGCAACAGGACATCATGATACTTTGGTTTCATCGCCACCGTTAATCGCATAGTAACCCTTCTTTCGAAAAATAAATTCGTCTCTGCCTTTATAAACCAAAACAGATATAACTTTTATTTCAAAATAATCCCTTTTTTACTACCATCCCTATTGCTTGTATGACGAACGATCCTTTCCTTATTCCTGACAGGTAAGATGCCTTCCCCGAAAAGGCCATACCTGGTCGTCAATGGAATAAAATTATTAGGCTTTGAAAAAGCCGGTCAATTAATCGATAATAACTGAAGCAAACGTTCGATCAAGCCATCTGTAATTAGTTACAAAAACGGCTATTGACAACACCGCACGAGGTGTCAAGGATAGTGTAACAACGCAAAACTGTCACATTTATTTGAATCTTTTGCATTCGTGTATTCTAAAAAACTCCTTTAAAAGGAATTTCTGATTCAAATAGTAACATCTGAATTGTTATTAGCATTATACAATTTATGTTTTTGCACTTTTTTACTGAATAATGAATCAGAGAACACACAAAAACTATATAGCTCCATTGAACAAAGCAAACATGTCACAAACTTATCTATCAAAGTGTTTAAGAAACTCGTCTCTCTTAAATCAATTCCTCATAGTTAAGATAAAAACTTTGAAGGGCTTGCGAATATTGTCCCAAAAATACGAAGTTTCAATTCCTCATAGTTAAGATAAAAACCTTTCGACGTTTCTTCGCTCGGCTTTAACAATTGAAGTTTCAATTCCTCATAGTTAAGATAAAAACGTGCTTACTCCTTTATCTATTGGTATTGGATTATTGTTTCAATTCCTCATAGTTAAGATAAAAACTCGAATTGATAACCGCCATCTTTGAAATGGGCAACAGCAGTTTCAATTCCTCATAGTTAAGATAAAAACGATCGCTTCTCGCTTCCAGCCTTTTTTGTATAATCGAAGTTTCAATTCCTCATAGTTAAGATAAAAACTTGCTACGCGACCAGGATCAATGTATGAAAATGTAGTTTCAATTCCTCATAGTTAAGATAAAAACCCCAAAAAACGTTGATGCAGCAACATTTTCATAATCGTGAATTTTTTGTTAATTCCATTTTAAAGTTACAGTAAAAGTTTATCAATCTTTTTCTTTTCTTCGATTTTCTTCTCCATTCTCTTGTTTTCTTCTCGAATCAAATTGTCGTCGATCTCCCGGGAAGTAAACGCTATTGGAGGTCGACGACAAAAAATACAATGAGATCGAGAACTTTTTAAATTTTATTTTCTTTCAACATTCGATGGGCCGATATACGACTAATATTTTTCTTTTTCAGAATTAGCGGATTTTCATCATGCAACATAAGATGCGAAAGCGAATTTTTCCACAAAAAAGAACTCCACAATGAGTTCTTTTAAATAATATCCAAAGGCATTTTTTTAGTTGGTTTCGGAAACACCTTATCCAATTTATCTAGGTCTTCCTTGGTTAATTCAATCGTTGCCGCTTCTGCATTTTCGATCACATGCTGTTCCTGCACAGCCTTCGGAATGGCAATCACGTCATTTGTACGAATCGTCCAAGCCAGTGCAATTTGCAGCGGTTTCACTTTATATTTATTTGCAATTTCACGAATAGTAGGATCCGTTAACAATTGTTTTCTTAAAGAACCTCCTTGAGCCAGGGGACTGTATGCCATGATCGGCATGTGATGTACTCGCTGCCACGGCAAGAGATCAAAATCGATTCCTCTGGAACCTAAATGGTATAACACTTGGTTGGTCGAACAATTCGATCCATTAGGGGTATTCCATAACTCTTCCATATCATCCGTATCAAAATTGGAAACTCCCCACCTTAAAATTTTCCCCTCTTTCCGCAATCTTTCCATTCCTTCAATCGTTTCTTCTAAAGGAACACGTCCGCGCCAGTGTAAAAGATATAAGTCTAAATGATCTGTCCCCAGACGCTTTAAACTGTTTTCGCAAGCTATTTTAATTTTGTCCATCCCCGAATTGTGAGGATATACTTTCGAAACTAAAAAAACATCGTCTCTGCGTCCTTTAATGGCTTCACCGACTAAACGTTCAGAATCGCCATTTCCGTACATTTCAGCTGTGTCAATCAGTTTCATGCCTAATTCAATTCCGAGCTGCAAAGCTTTTATTTCTTCAGCTTTCCTTTTCGGCTTTTCCCCCATATACCATGTTCCTTGCCCTAAGCATGGAATCGTCGTACCGTCCGGCAATGTCACTACCCTTTTTTCCAATCGACTTCTAATCTCTGTGAATTTTTTCTCATCCAGTAAACTCATCGACAATCTGCCCTTTCCGTTTGGATATAATGGCACCGCAGAATGTACCGTAAAAATTCTACTGTCCACATTATACCCATATAGCAGCGAAATTCCCAAAATCAAGGATTAGAAATAAAAATTTTCATTTTGCGGCGAACGTTTATAAATGATTAATAGAATGTTTCGATTGTGAACCGTTCAACATTACTCGCTCCATATCGACAACATCCTCCCTATCCAATTTAATAATGACGTTCACAGAAAACGTCTGAAAAATTCAATACCATAGATAAACCATCTTATCGAATTCTTTGCGTCTATCTCAATCCTTATAGGTAAGATCTAAACAAATATTTATGACTGGGAGAAGAGAGGGTGGAAGCGATTTCGATTCCTCGTAGGTAAGTTCTAAACTGCCAACCTTAATTACAGGCGAAGATGCTTATGGAAAGTTTCAATTCCTTATAGGTAAGATCTAAACCCCAAAAATGATTAAATTTAAAGAAATTTTAACAAACTGGCTTTTTGGGAAACAACTTTTTTCCATTGGAAAAGAAATCAAAATTTCTCTGATTTACTTTCTGTTTCGTTCATTTGCTCTCTTTTTCTTACATTTGAAAAATGTCGTCGATCCCCGGGGTTTCTGCGCTTTATAAGGTCGACGACAAATGAAAAGGTTCTGTAAAAGAAATGGGGATACGACTTTCCTTCATAAAATAAACTCCACTTTTGCTTTTTTATTCCTCGTTCTTTTCCTTTTGAATGGAATTAGACGACGTTATAAGCCCCGTCGTCAAATGTCGATGATAGACTCCGCTTGTCCTATTCCTCGATCCTTCAGAAATAATCCTCCCTTCGTTTTTCACAAGTCATAAAGCTGTCTGCATAAGATATGAATATAGTTTACGACAAAGGTGTGTAGGAAAATGGTGATTACAGGTGATGAATATCTCAAACGAATTGATGCATTAAATAATGAAGTATGGATTCATGGGGAACGGGTAAAAGGGAAAATCACCGAGCATCCCGCTTTTAAAGGAGTGCTGCAAAGTAAAGCAGCTCTTTACGATCTTCAACATGATCCTGACTTGACCAATTTATTGACGGTCCAGCCGCAAGACTCCACGGATAAAATCGGGTTTTCCTTTCATCAGCCAAAGACCATTGAAGATTTAAAAAAAAGAGAGGCGGCTACAAGAATTTGGTCAAAAACGAATGCCGGCCTTATGGGGAGAATGCCCGATTACGTCAATACCGGCATTATGGCTTTGGCATCGGCCAGCGACTTATTCGGCAAAAACGAGTCTATGTTTGGGAAGAACATAAAAAATCTTTATCAAACCGCATGCAAGAATGATTTGTCTTTTACGCATACATTCATCAATCCACAAGTCAATCGTTCTGTTGCTTACTTTGAAGACTCAGATGAGAACATCATTGCGGCGAAAGTGGTAAAAGAAACAAGCGATGGTCTGATCATCAAGGGAGCGCGATTACTGGCTACTCAAGGCGGTATAACGGACGAAATTCTTGTTCTTCCATCAGGGGGCAATTTCGTCGATGAATCTTTTATTTATGCCTTTTCCATTCCCTCCAATACACCTGGATTAAGATTTATTTGCCGCCAATCATTCACAGGCGGCGATTCTCGGTTCGATTGTCCATTAAGTTCCCGATTTGAAGAAATGGACTCTCTTGTGGTGTTCGATGATGTCTTGGTTCCTTGGGAAAGGGTATTTTTATATAAAGATTTGCAAATCGCTTTTCAAATGCTTGAAGATACGAATTTTCACACTCTCCTTCTTTATCAAGCAGTCACTCGAATGATTGTTAAAACGGAATTTATTCTTGGTCTTGCCGAACTGATTATCGAATCCATTCAAATTGGGGAGTTTCAGCATGTGAAAGAGAAAGTGAGCGAAATCATCACGGCTCTTGAAATTATGAAAGGACTCCAAATATCCTCACGGGAAAACGCGAAGTTGAATCAATGGGGAACATTGGTACCGGATGTAAAGCCGCTGCAAGCCGCTATTCATTATTATCCACGCGTTTATCCTAGACTGGTGGAAATTCTTCAATTATTGAGCGGCAGTGGATTGATCGCACTTCCGACCGAAAAAGATTTCGAGTCGTCTATCCGGAAATTTTTAGACCAATATCTTCAAGGAGCCAATTCCTCAGCGGAAGATCGAGTGAAGGTATTCCGATTAGCTTGGGATTTATGCATGAGTGCATTCGGCTCACGGCAAACTCAGTTTGAACGATTCTTTTTCGGAGATCCCGTACGCCTCTCCATCGGATTATATAATTCTTATCCGAAAGAACCATATATCAAATTCGCAGAAAGTTTTTTAATTTAAACAAAAAAGATTTTTTTATAAACGAAAACAAGTTGATCCTCATAAAATAAAAGCCCACCCATTACGGGTGGGTAAACGAGTGATTAGAATTCTTTCAAAAAGAGGTGATTAATCGTCTCCATCCAGCAGTCGTCCAAGTCCGCCAAGTATGCTTCCCTCACCGGTCGAATCTCCGCCATGGCTAGGAGCATTGGCTAGAACTCGGTCTGCCAATCGGCTAAATGGCAATGTTTGCACCCAAACCGTTCCCGGTCCACGAAGGGTTGCAAAGAAGAGGCCTTCACCGCCAAAGAAAGCGGTTTTCACTTTTCCGACATATTCGATATTATAGTCGACATCTTGAGTTAAAGCGACTAAACAGCCTGTATCCACCCGCAACAATTCTCCGGGAGAAAGATCTTTTTTGATAATCGTTCCTCCGGCATGGAGAAAGGCAAGCCCATCGCCTTCCAGCTTCTGCATGATAAATCCTTCTCCACCGAAAAAGCCGGTACCAAGTTTTCTTTGAAATTCAATGCCAATGGATACACCTTTAGCCGCGCATAAAAAAGCATCCTTTTGACAAATGACTTTGCCGTTGAATTGAGTTAAATCAAGAGGAATAATTTTTCCAGGATAGGGAGCAGCGAAAGAAACTCTCCTTTTATCGGATGATTGGTTGGTAAAAACGGTCATAAACAGGCTCTCACCCGTAAGCAAACGTCTGCCGGCACCCACTAATTTGCCGAATAATCCGCTTTTTTGTTCCGTGCCGTCTCCAAATACCGTTTCCATCTCGATGCCGTCTTCCATCATCATCATACCGCCTGCTTCCGCGACCACACTTTCTTGCGGATCCAGCTCAATTTCAACACATTGCATATCATCGCCATGCAATTCATAATCAATCTCGTGAGAATTCATCTTTTCACCTCATTCATCATTGTAAGGCAGTGCAAATGCCATATTGTAGCCTAATTATATCATGATCCAAATCGTTCGTCCCCCATTAGGAGAGCTTTTTTCGACAGTAAGAAAAAGAAAAGAGTTAAGCGGTAGTTCAATATCGAATCGGTTGTAGATCCCTTATTCCGAGTTAACATAATGTTTTTATGTTGAACTTAATCCCGATTTAATGAAACATCTAAGCAGCTTGGCTGTTTTAAAATTCATCTTTACACGATTAGCTGTAAGTCACTCTAGTGGATACGGGGTTTTTTATTAATGGCTTGCACCTTTGAATTTCAAGATCAGAAATTCGTTTATTTTTTGTGTACATTGTACCAAGACAGCGGGTTGACTTTCATCCGTGTTAAGATCCCCTAATTTAGTTAAAAAAATCCGCTTCCATCATTTATAGTAGATCATGGAAGCGGAAAAACGGTCCCATTGACCGGAATGTTTTACTCACTAGTTATCCAATCATGAGACCAGAAAGAAACAAACGATTTCTTCAAAAAGAATATAGTTTGTATTGATTCATTTAATTTTTAAATGAATGGATCGGTGCCGGAATGTGACCGCCGCGGGCGATGAAATCAGCGGAGGAATAAGAATTGACGGCCATAACCGGTGCGCGCCCGAGCAGACCTCCGAACTCGACCATTTCGCCAACCGCTTTACCTGGTGCCGGTATCACCCTTACCGCCGTCGTTTTGTTGTTAATTACCCCAATCGCTGCTTCATCGGCGATCATGGCAGAGATCGTTTCAGCAGGAGTATCTCCAGGGACGGCAATCATATCAAGACCAACCGAGCAAATAGCGGTCATTGCTTCTAATTTTTCCAAGTTCAAAGAACCTCTGTTCACGGCGTCGATCATACCAGCATCTTCTGACACCGGAATAAACGCTCCGCTTAGTCCCCCTACATGACCGCAAGCCATGACCCCACCTTTTTTGACGGCATCATTTAAAAGGGCAAGTGCCGCAGTCGTACCATGCGTTCCCACTGATTCCAGACCCATTTCTTCCAAGATGTGGGCAACCGAATCTCCTATCGCCGGAGTAGGAGCCAAAGACAGATCAACAATTCCGAACGGCACGCCTAAACGTTTGGACGCTTCTTGGCCGACGAGCTGGCCCATGCGTGTGATTTTAAACGCCGTCTTTTTCACAGTTTCCGCGACAACATCAAAGCTTTCTCCTTTTACCTTTTCCAATGCCCGTTTTACCACTCCGGGTCCGCTGACGCCGACATTGATGACACAGTCCGCTTCGCCGACACCGTGGAACGCTCCTGCCATAAACGGATTATCTTCTACAGCATTCGCAAACACAACCAATTTCGCACAGCCTAAGCCATGTTCATCGGCTGTTAATTCCGCCGTTTTCTTTATGACTTCTCCCATTTCTTTAACAGCGTCCATATTAATGCCTGTCCGTGTTGAACCAACGTTTACAGAAGAACATACTCTTTCCGTGGTGGCTAAAGCCTCGGGGATGGATTGAATCAAAATGTGATCCCCTTTATGGTAACCTTTTTGAACAAGCGCCGAAAAACCACCAACAAAATTAACACCTACAGCCTTTGACGCTTCATCGAGTGTTTTCGCAAAAGCCACATAATCTTTTTCATCTGTTGCTCCGGCAATTAAAGAAATCGGTGTCACCGCTATTCGTTTATGGATGATCGGAATCCCGTATTCGGTCTCGATTTCCTGACCTACCTTGACTAAATGTTCCGCTTTCCGCGTAATTTTATCATAAATTTTTTCACGTGCTTTCTTCCCATCCGCATCAATACAATCCAGTAAAGAAATTCCCATTGTAATGGTGCGAATATCAAGCTTTTCTTCTTCAATCATGCGGATGGTTTCTAATATTTTATTTGTTTCCATCGTAAACCCCCAACTTATAAACTATGCATTGAGTTAAAAATATCTTCATGCTGGATTTTGATTTGTACATTCAATTCTACGCCTTTTTCAGCCAGCGCTTTCTTGATCGTTTCAAAACTTTCCGATGCTTTGGATAGATCAAGCATCATCATCATTGTAAAATAACCGTTCATAATCGTTTGACTGACATCTAATATATTAATTTTCAAATCGGCTAATTGCTGGCTAACCCCCGCAATAATACCAATGTTATCTTTTCCGATTACGGTTAATATCGCTTTCACCATTTTTCTCTCCTTCTCTTTCACTATTCTTCTCTGCCACGACAAACTATTATCTCTACTATCTGATTATCTTAATGGCCCACTCCAAGAATAACGCAGATTGAAAGATTTTGCATCATTTATTCATCAGGAAATTTCAATGCTTGTAATTGGGTTATGGAACAAATGGGGGGCCGCCCGGGGAAGGAAAAACTTTTAATAGATAAGGAATAAAGTATAACGGCGGACTTTCGTGGAAAATATAAAGAGCGCCATTGTTTTCCGTTCTTTTAGGGAACAATGGCCGTATTTTCAAAAAACCGTACCAAATCTAAATTCAGATTTTTCAACTTATGAGATTGCTAGGAGCCTGTTTCTGTAAGGCATTGAGTGAAAAAAATTTACACATTCATTCAAATTGAATGGAAAAACAATCCTAACAGCACACTAAGTTTTATGATAAAAAAGTTCTAAGATTATTCTGACACCCATCTTTTTTCCAAAAAAGTGGCCATCCACGTTAAAAGGGTGATGATGATCCAATACATAACTGCGATCGCCGTCAAAAACTGGAACGCTTTAAAAATAATCGAATAAATCGTTTGAGCTGTATACGTTAATTCCGCCACTCCTATAGTCGCAAACAAAGAAGTATCTTTTAAGCTGATGATAAATTGATTCAAGAAGGCGGGGATCATCCGTTTCACTGCTTGCGGAAGAATTACATGCCTCATCGTCTGCCAATAACTCAATCCCGAAGCTCTCCCTGCTTCCATTTGTCCACGGTCAATAGATTCTATCCCGCCGCGGAAAATTTCCACCAAATACGCCCCCGCATTTATGCTCAAAACAAAAATACCGGCCGTTGTAGGTTCAATCGATCCTTTTATAATCAATGGAAAAACGCCAAAATAAAAGAAAATGAGCTGGACGTAAAGGGGAGTTCCCCTGATTAAGCTGACATAAAATTTGGTAATGGCCCGCAATAGTCTTGACCGAGAGACTCGGAACAATCCGAACACGAGACCGATAATGGCCGCAAAGAAAAGCGAAAATATCGCTAGTTCAATGGTTTTCCATGCTCCTTTCAATAAAAGCGGCATCTGATCCATGACAAGTAAAAATCCATTCATCATATTCCCTCCTTCAGCTATCGCCACGCTCTTCTCCATCTTTGAACTATAAAATAAAAGATACAAATTTCCATCATTGACTTGAAAAAGGGTGCTGCGAGTGCACCCTTGCTTTATTTCGGCTTGGTTCCAAAGTATTTTTCATATAATTGATCGTATTTTCCGTTTTTCTTCAATTCCGCCAACCCGTCGTTAAAGTCTTTTAAAAGTTGTGGTTCATCTTTAGCAATCGCAATGCCGTAATCCTCTGTCGTTAGTTTTTTGCCTACGATCTTGAGTTGGGAAGCCGTTCCTGAATGAATTTTAGACATAACAAACGGCAAATCGTTCACTAACGCATCTGCACGACCTTTTTCTACATCCATATAAAGAGTTGGTTCATCTTCTAATATTTTGACATTGGCTCCATACTTCGCTTTCAGCTCATTGGCTTTTTCCAAACCGGAAGAACCTTGTTTCGCAACGATCATTTTTCCTTTTAAATCTTTCAATGATTTGATGGCGCTTTCTTTTTTCGTCACTAAGACCAGTCCAGATTGGTAATATGGTTCGGTAAAATCGATTACTTTCTTTCGGTCGTCACGTATTGTAATGGCTGCCACTCCGCCATCCACTTGCTTGGACTGCAGTGACGTGATCAAACCGTCAAATTTCATTTCTCTCCATTTCACTTTGTAATGCTTCTCTTTCGCAATTTCTTGAACAATCTCAATATCAAAACCTTTTAACTGGCCATTTTCTTTAAATGAGAATGGGGCAATAGCAGGTTCTGTCGCAAACATAACCGTCCTTTCTTTGGTGCCGCCATTTCCCGACTTTTCCGAGGTTTGGCCACATGCCGTTAATCCAATCGCCAGAAGGAAAACGAATATAATCGATCCAACTTTTTTCATCATTTCCCGCCTCTCTTTTATGCTTATTGCCATTTTCGATCTTTTGAAAATTCGACCCGGATTTCACCCGATTACTTGCGAATGGTATTTATCTTAAAGTGTGCAAAAACTGTCAGCATGGAATTTGCCTCTGCAGCTGCCACAAAGTTTTACGGTACGTAAATTGTAGAGTTCTTGGCCCAAAAGGTTTGCAATGAGGTTTTTCACATTTTGTATAATTCAAAAACTGGTAGAACAGTTTATAAAAAAGGAAATGACAAACGTTCTTTTCCCACCCTAATTCACTTCAAGCGATATCATGATTCCACATCGATTTGAGCTCGCTGTAATTTTCCGCTAAAATCGACATACACGCTTTTCCATTCCGTAAACACATCCAATGCTGCCACACCGGAATCGCGATGACCATTGCCGGTGCCTTTTGTGCCGCCGAATGGCAGATGAATTTCCGCACCGGTCGTTCCGGCATTAATGTACACAATGCCCGTATCTAAGTCTCGCTGAGCGGCAAACACTCGGTTGACATTTCGTGTATAAATGGAACTGGATAATCCATAAGCAACGCTATTATTCACTTCCACCGCTTCTTCAAAACTTCGAACAGGAATGATGGAAAGCACCGGTCCAAAAATTTCCTCTTGAGCAATTCTCATATCAGGCCGAACATTCGTAAATAAAGTAGGGGCATAATAATTTCCGCCGTCGAGATTTTTTTCTTTAACGATATAACCTCCCGCAAGCAAGTCGGCCCCTTCCTTTTGACCCATTTCTACAAACTCATGTATTTTCTTTAATGCACTTTTGTTAATAACAGGCCCTATTTTGACGTCTTCGTTTAATCCATTTCCGATCGTCAGTTTTTTCATTTCTTGAAGCAGACGTTTTTCCAGTTCGGCTTTTACGTTTTCATGTACGATCACCCGGCTGCACGCTGTACACCTTTGTCCGCTCGTACCAAAGGCGCTCCATATGATTCCTTCCACTGCCAGCGACAAGTCAGCATCTTCCATGACAATCACCGCATTTTTTCCGCCCATTTCAAGCGAAACACGTTTTAAAAGTTTTCCGCCTTTTTCTGCAATCGTCCGCCCTACTTCATTGGAACCGGTAAATGAAATGACATCGATATCAGGATGTTCTACGATGGCTGATCCGACTTCGGAACCAGAACCGCAAACAAGATTCATCACTCCTTTTGGCAAACCTGCTTCATCCAAGATTTTCACCAATTCTCTTGCCATTAGCGGCGTTTCCGTAGCCGGCTTCCAAATGACCGTATTTCCGGCAACAATGGCAGGGAACGATTTCCACGTAGCAATAGCAATGGGGAAATTCCAAGGAGTGATAATTCCAACGACACCAATCGGAACACGGATGCTCATGGCAAACTTATCATTTAATTCGGATGTCGTGGTTTGCCCAAACAATCTTCTTCCTTCTCCTGCCATATAAAAGGCCATATCGATTCCTTCTTGGACCTCACCGCGAGCTTCCTCAATGACTTTTCCCATTTCTTGGGTGAGGATGCTAGCCAGCTTTTCTTTTCGTTCTTTCAACAACTCGCCAACCCGATACAAATATTGCGCTCGTTGCGGAGCCGGTACACGTGACCATTTTTTTTGGGCTTGTTTCGCCGCTTGGACAGCCAAATCCACATCTTCTTTTGAAGACTGCAATACTTCACCGATCGGTTGACCGTCAGCCGGATTGACGATAGTTACAAATTTCGCTTTCTTTGAAGAAGTCCATTCTCCGTTAATATAGTTGATGACTTTTTCGCCTGAAAGCTGTATGTTTGCCATCTTCCCGCCCCTTTCTTATTGAAACTCTGCATATGCCCTTCTTCACGGAATGGCACGTAGTATACAAACGGACGTATTTGCTTGAAATTCATCAAAGATAATGAAAGTAAAACGGCTATTGCTGTTTTTTAAAGACCTACTCATCCATCTCCGCTGATCTTAAGGGCTCTTTTCTATTTTGCATGGTTTATGCCTGTCATTCATTTATATGAATGGAATCTTCGCTTTATCAACTCATGCAAAAATTTTGGTTTTATCAGTCATACGCTTTGCCATTTTAGTTAGATTTGGACGGAAAATTCAATTTGTCAGCAACAAATTGTATAAGACATTGAAAGCATTTGTATGGATTGACCGATGGAGGATTACTTTGTAAGTCTTTTAAAGAGGAAAATGGTTCGAATATTCAAATTGACTTAAAGGATATAAAAAAATCACGTCTCGTAAAAGACGTGAATAAATGAAATCAAGACTTTATGGGTCGATATATGATGATCCGGAAATGATGGACCTCATTGAAAAAAGTAAAAAAAGAATTTTCATTATAAATCCGCCATTCATTAGATCAAGTAAAAAAAGGAGGGACATTTGTCCAACGCTCCAGATGGAACAATAAAATAGCAAAATCTTACATTCACGGTTTTCTTTTTACGGAAATTTTTCATTCTATAGCTTTCAGCTTTCGATATTCGTGTCCTTATTGTATAAAACACGCCATCTTGCTTTTTGCTTAACACTAAGGAATTTCCGGATAATCAGGTTGACAACTTCCGCAAATACGAGACCCATGGCGATGGCACCTGAAATCAAAAAGACTTTTGCCGCCAATTGGAGAGCGATATTATAGTCATTCTGCACGAAATGCCTCATCGCATCATAGGCCAACCCTCCCGGTACTAAAGGGATGATTCCTCCGACAGTGAAAATAATGACCGGTGTTTTATACATTTTGGCACAAATGTAGCTGATCACCCCGACAAATATGGATGCGACACAAGAAGCAAACACGCTATCATACTGCATTTCTACTAACCAAAAGTAAATAATCCAGCCGATCATCCCTACCAAGCCGCACTGAAACAAGGAGCTTTTAGGCGCATTGAATATAATTCCAAAACCGGCGGAGGCAATAAAACTCGTAACCATTTGCTCCAGCATCTCTTTTCCCCCTTATTTATGAAGCCACTTCTTCTCGTTAAAATCTTCGAGCCTTTGTCTTTGGTATGTATTTTTATAAAAACGTAAACACAACCGCTATTCCGGTTCCGATCGCAAACGCTGTTAAAAAGGCTTCCGCTCCCCTTGATAATCCTGAAACAAGGTGTCCTGCCATTAAATCTCTCAATGCATTGGTAATGGCTAATCCGGGAACAAGCGGCATCACCGAACCAATAATGATCTTATCCAATTGGTGTCCAATTCCTATTTTGACAAAAAAAGCAGAACTGAGACCAATCATGAGAGACGCTAAAAATTCGGCAAAAAACTTGATTTGAATAAATCGATGAACGTACACAAGAAACAAAAACCCGACGGCACCGGCAATGCAAGCAGCTAGAAAATCGTTCCATTTTCCTTGAAACATGATTAAAAAGCAGCCACTTGAAATCGCGGCCGCCAGAATTTGTTCCCATAGAGGAAATGTAAAGTCGTTTTGATCCATTTCTTTTAATAGTGCATAAGCTTCTCGAATCGTTAATTTCCCGGCACTTATGTTTCTTGATACATTGTTCACTAAAGCTATTTTATGGAGATCCGTTGAACGCTCCGAAATACGGACAAGTTTGGTCGGTTCCATTCCATCCATGGAAAAAATAATGGCTGTTGGCGCAACAAAACAATGAGCGTTTTGAATTCCACATGAAGCAGCGATGCGAGACATCGTATCTTCTACACGATACGTTTCAGCTCCGCTTCTTAGCATAATTTTTCCCGCCAGTAAACATACTTCAATAATTTCCAATGTGGAATGGCCATTCTCTTTCATATCTCTCTCCTCATATCCATCAAATTCGATCCTGCTAAAGTAACAATCCAGTTGAAGTTTATCACAAAAAAATTGAAAATAAAACAGATGATGAGAATCTTTAAAGAAAAGTGTTACAGCTATTCATGACAAGTAGATAAGCTGTCCATCGCCAACAAAATAGGGTCCAGCCCTCCGAACCATCATTATCCACTTGAAATAATGGCAGGTTGTTGGAGGACTAGACCCTTTTTTTACGTTCTATTTTTATTGTACGACACTGTTAAATGTCATAATCCATATAGAACCTATTACAATGGTAATGACAAAAACAATGCCCAGCGCAAGTGCAAAAACATTATATCGCGGTTTCTCAGACTCGCGGATATGCATAAAGAAAACTAACTGGATGACAAATTGCAGAACAGCCATCGTAATGATAGCGGCGACAAGCGCCCCTTTGCTGAATGCATGATTCGTCACTAATAACAACGGGATGATGGTTAAGATAATCGATAAAATAAACCCTGTCACATAAGATTTGAGTGAGCCGTGATTTTCCATGTTACATCACCCCCATTAAATACACAATCGTGAAAATGAAGATCCAAACGACATCAAGAAAGTGCCAATAAAGACCGATCACCGTCAGTTTCCGTTTCGTTTTCACATTCAAACCGCGTTGGAAAAGTTGAATGATCAATCCTATCATCCACAAGATCCCTAAGGATACGTGCAATCCATGTGTACCGACTAATGTGAAAAAGGCAGTTAAAAATGCACTCGTAGAAATGCTTGCCCCTTCATCTACCATATGAGCAAATTCCCGCACTTCCAATCCGACGAAAGACATTCCTAACAAAATAGTGACAATCAGCCAGTTAATGATTTGTTTCTTATTTCCTTTATGCATGGCAAGCATAGCCAAACCGCTTGTAAAACTGCTTGTTAATAGAATGAACGTTTCCCATGTTACTCCGGAAAGTTCAAATATTTCTTTTCCGCTTGGACCATTGGCTATATGGTTAACTAATACGGCATACGTTGCAAACAACGTACCGAAAATTAAACAGTCCGTCACGAGGAAGATCCAGAATCCCATTACTTTCATGGATTCCAGCTCTTCCACATGATGATCATGTTGGGATGTAATCGCGGACATCATACCACCCTCCCCATGGCGGATTCCGTTTCTTTAATTTCTTCGACCGGTATATAGTAATCATCATCGTATTGGAAGGAACGTGCGAACATCGTAGCGGCTACTCCAATTAAGCCGACAACGATCATCCAAACCCATTCAAAGGTAAATCCAAAGCCGGCTATAAACCAGAAGAAAGACATTATAAACGGAATTCCAGTATTTTTTGGCATGTGAATCGGTTCTAATTCTACTTTTTCTTTTTTGTAATCCGGATCCTGCATTTTTTTCTTCATTTCCCACCATGCATCTTGTTCAGGTGCATATGGAACGACTGCGAAATTATAATGCGGAGCCGGTGAAGGAATAGACCATTCCAACGTACGTCCGTTCCATGGATCTCCAGTTGTATCTTTTTCGCCATGTTTGATGCTGTAAATAATTTGCACGGCTTGGAAAATAAATCCGATACCCATCAAGAATGCACCGATGGTCGAAACGAAGTTTAAAGATGCCCAGCCGCGGTCCCAGCCGTATGTGTAAAGACGACGGGTCATTCCCATAAATCCAAGTGCATATTGCGGCAAGAAACATACATAGAATCCGATATTCCAGAACCAGAAGGCCCATTTGCCTAAGCGGTCATTCAATTTAAAACCGAACATCTTCGGCCACCAATAAATCAGTCCAGCTAAATAACCGAACACAACTCCACCGATCAACGTGTTGTGGAAGTGGGCAATTAAGAAGTAGCTGTTATGGTATTGGTAATCAGCTGGAGCAATGGATAGCATAACCCCAGTGGCTCCACCAATAACGAAGCACACGATAAAGCCGATTGTCCACAACATTGGTTGGCTAAACTCGATGCGACCTTTATACATCGTAAACAGCCAGTTAAATATTTTAACCCCTGTCGGTATGGCAATCGCCATCGTCGCAATAGCAAAGAACGTATTTACATCGGCCCCTGCACCCATTGTAAAGAAGTGGTGAGCCCATGTGAAATAAGAAATGACGCTGATCAGAATTAATGAAAAGACCATTGATTTATATCCAAAAATTTTCTTTTTGGTGAAAGTTGCAACCACTTCTGAGAAAATACCAAATGCCGGCAACACAACGATATAAACTTCAGGATGTCCCCACATCCAAATGAGATTGATATACATCATCGGGTTTCCAGCACCGGTCATCGTAAAGAAATGTCCGTCAAGGAAGCGGTCAATATACAACATGGCCAACGTAGCCGTAAATACCGGGAACGAAAAAATAATTAAAATACAGGAAGCAAGCACCGACCAAGTAAAGAGCGGCATTTTCATAAGCTTCATGCCTTTTGCTCTCATTTTCAAAATGGTGACTAAGAAGTTAATTCCAGTTGCTGTACTTCCGATACCTGAAATATTGATACCCCAAACATAGAAGTTTTGACCTGGACCGCTGCTGTAAGGAATTTCAGAAAGTGGAGGATAACTTAGCCAACCGGCGTTCGGCGAACCTCCGATAACAAACGATAAGTTGAACAGCAGTGCTCCAAAGAAAAACATCCAAAAGCTTACTGCATTTAAAAACGGATACGCAACATCACGAGCACCGATTTGTAACGGAACGGCGATGTTAAACAATCCGAACATCAACGGCATCGCCATAAATAAAATCATAATCGTTCCGTGCGTCGTGAAAATTTCATTATAGTGGTTTGAATCAAGAAAATGCAGACCTGGCATCGCCAACTGCGTACGCATTAATAAAGCATCGACTCCTCCTCGGAAAAGCATTAAGAGGGAAGCGATAATATACATGATCCCAATTTTTTTATGATCTACAGTTGTCAGCCATTCACGCCAAAGCCAACCCCATTTTTTATAACGGGTCAGCACATAAACGATGGCCAATGACACTAATACGATCGCAACGTCTGCCCCGTATATCATCGGTTCTCCCGTTACGAAGAACCCGGAAGAGAAATCTTTGATTTTCTCCCACATATCGTTTCCTCCTTTTCCTTCTAAAAGGCGATCAGAATCATCGAAAAGTCATCAATGGTTAATGAGACATATCCATATTCATGTCGGAGCCACCATTTTCATCCTTCTCGGAATCTTTTCCAAAATCCGGGTGTGTTTTATAAGTATCCATATGGTGCATTTTGTAGAAATCTCCGCCATTTTTCTTCACAATTTTTTCGAATAAACCGTTCGGGTAAGAAGAATAAAAAGCTTTATCCGTCAATCCCGGTTTTGAAAGTGTTTCATAACCTTTTTCCGTTAAAGCCGGGGATGATTTTTTCACTTGAGCTACCCATTGTTTATATTCATTTTCCGGTTTTGCAATTACTTTAAACTTCATATGAGCAAATCCTTCACCGGAAAAGTTCGCTCCGGAACCATAATAAACGCCCGGTTTGTCTGCCTTTAAATATAGTCCCATTGACATTCCCGGCATCGTGTAGATCTGTCCTCCAAGCGACGGGACCCAGAAAGAATTCATCGGTGCATCGCTTGTCAGTTCAAATTTGACAGGGACTCCGGCAGGAATCACGACTTCATTGACAGAGGCCACTTTGTCGTCTGGATAAGTAAACAGCCATTTCCAATCCAATGACGTAGCTTGAATCGTCACTGGCTGCTTATTAGAATCGTGTAAATCAGTACCCTTTGCCAGTGCAAATGTTGTTTTGTAGGTGCTGTAACCTAAAATCAAACAGATCACAATTGGAATAGACCACCAAACTATTTCTAGCGTTTTGTTGTCGTCCCATTCCGGTTGATAAGGTGCTTTGTTATCCGGTTTGTCGCGGTAACGCCATATAATGTAGAAAAGCAACGCAAAGACAACAAGGATAATTCCTAAGCAGACTAAAGAAGTAAATACAATCAAGTCATACTCTGTTTTGGCTACAGGTCCTTTCGGCTGGAGAACTACATAGTTTTCACAACCGGCCAGCGTCATCACAGCAAAAATCGCCGCTGGAAGGACTTTCAGCCATTTCAGCCATTTTTGAATCATGTGTGTCTCAACTCCTCCCAAATTATGAAATTGTCAATTTTACGTCTGAAGAACATCCCAAGAGACGACAATAAATATTATTTACAATATCAATATAATATAAAGTACGCCAAAATTGTTCATTTATTTTTCAAGTTCACTATTTTGTAACACTTCTTGACAAGCTTCAAAAAAAGAAAATTTTTCTCATTTAAAAACCCGATTTAAGGCGTAAAATAGATATATTAAACGCTTTCATCATCTTTCCGTGTTCTTGAAAAAAATTTAAACAGCTCAGAATAACGAACGATTCAAAAGTCCCATATTAAAATCTGAACAAACCCGTCTGAACACCCATTAATTTACAAATTGAAAATTCTTTTCAAATGAAAGAATGCTCTCTTTAATAAAATTCTCTTCAACACCACACCACTTTCTATTAAATAGATTGGGAAACTGCAAAGACATGACTTTTTCCCATCAATCTTTTCATCGAAAAGAGATTATGCCTGACTCCACCTTTTTATAATGATAATCATTCTTAGGAAAATTGCAATGTCACCCTTTTCCATGTTTTTTGATGAGTGTTCATTGTTTTTTATTTTTATCTCACAATGTTCCGTCATTTCAGATAAAATGATAAAAAGAATAGCAGAATACTAGGAGGAAACAAAATGAATCTTTTTAAAACATCAAAAACCCCCTACTACGCTGTCATTTTCACTTCGGAAAGAACTGAGGTCGACAGAGGATATGACGAAATGGCTGATGAAATGTTGGAATTAGTTTCGAAACAAAAAGGGTTTTTAGGAGCAGAGAGTGTAAGAGGCGAGGACGGATTAGGCATTACTGTTTCCTATTGGGATTCGTTGGATTCTATCCAAAACTGGAAAGAAAACGTTCGCCATCAAATAGCTCAAGAAAAAGGGAAAACAGAATGGTATAAACGTTTCACTACTAGAATATGCAAAGTGGAAAGAGAAACGATTTTTGATCCCGATGCAAAATTTAAATAATTGAAAGCATACTGTCCATCTTATTTCAAACAAGACTTAAATTTAATTACTACTCTATAAAAAAATAGGAGTTTCAACCTATACATGTAACATTTATATATAGTGATAGCAGTTGGCAATCATTGAGTGAACGAAATTTTGCAGAACCTTCCTATCTATTGTTAAAAACTTCAGATAATGACCTATGTTAAGTCACGAAAAAATCCACCCCCTTAAAAATCGGTCCATTGACTAATGAAATCAAAGGGGCGGATACAATCAATTTTGTTAACAAAAATTTAAAAGAATTCAAGAGTCGTTTCTCTATTCTTGTTAACGGACTGCATTAGGCCAAATGCACATAGAAAAACCCGTGCCATTCGTTTTCTGCACGGGTTTTTCACCTATTCAACTGCCAGTTTATCCTTTTAGGCGTGCACTTTTTAGCATTTCTGCTGCCAATTTTGGATTGTTGCTGGATAGAATAGCTGAAACAACAGCGATACCGTCGATACCTGTATGGCTTAACTGCTGAACATTCTCCAGGTTTATTCCGCCAATGGCAACAACGGGGATGTTCACACTCTCCACTATGGATTCCAGCATTCCCTTTTCCAACCGTTCCGCGTCTTTTTTGCTATTCGTCGGAAAAACAGCACCTACTCCTAAATAATCGGCTCCTTGTTTTTCGGCTTCTTTTGCTTCCTCTACGGTGCTGCAAGAAACCCCTACGAACATGGAAGGCGGAACGATTTTTTTCACATAGGCTGCCGGCAGATCGCTTTGTCCGACATGAACACCATCCGCTCCCGCAGCCAGCGCAATATCGACCCTGTCATTGATAACAAGCGAAATCTCATATTTTTCTGTCAGCGACTTCAAGGCAAGCGCCTTTTTCAAAAAAAGCTTGCCTGACGATTGTTTTTCTCGCAGCTGCACCATCGTCACACCGCCTTGAATGGCCGCTTCAACTTTATTCAATAATTCCTCCAATTCCATTGATTCACTGGTCACCAGATATAAAGAAAGCGCCTGTTTGACATTAAACTTCAACAAAGTTCACTTCTTTCTGCCAAGTACGACTGTTCATAAAAGAAACTTCATCGATTAAGCGAATATGAAAGCTTCCAGTACCCACCGGTGATTCGCCAAAAGAGCGGTATGCCAACTCTCCTGCGATTCCCATCACTGAAATCCCGGCAATCGCCGCGTAAAAGTAGTCGTTCGTTGCTCCGGCAAAATTTCCGATTAAAGAAGTAGCCATACAGCCCGTTCCCGTCACCTTTGTTAAAATCGGATGACCATTTTGAATCCCAATTGTCCGATTTCCGTCTGAGATGTAATCCACTGGACCGCTGACGACAACTACTGCCTTTAACAGCTTTGCCGCCCGTGAAGCTAAGAGAGCAAGATCTTCGTTAACGTTCCCGGCATCGACTCCCCTTGTCTGCGCTTCTTCGCCTATCAATGAGGAAATTTCGCTCGCATTCCCGCGGACAATTTGCGGATCGACTGTTTGCAAAAATTCTTTTGCTTTTTCATTGCGAAACGACGTCGCTCCGACTCCAACCGGATCTAATACAACGGGAATTTGCCGACGATTGGCTTCTTGTGATGCACGCACCATGGCGGTAAAAGTAGATTCTGTCAACGTTCCCATATTGATCACCAACGCCTGAGCAAGCTTAACCATAGAAGCCGCTTCCTCTGGGGAATCGGCCATAACAGGTGATCCGCCAATGGCCAGCGTCACATTCGCACAATCATTGATCGTGACGGTATTCGTAATATGGTGAACAAGCGGATTTTTCGATCGAACTTGCTCCATTAATGCTGCGATTTCTTCTTTCATCGTCCATCACTTCTCCTCTGCAGAGTTCTATAATAATCCAGCTTTTTGATATAAATCATAAAAATGGTGGGTTGGTCCGTGCCCCCCGCCTATTTCCAGGCTGTGGCGAATGGCGGTCGTAATATAATCTTTGGCCTTTTCAACTGCCGTAAAAGGCTGTTCACCTCGAGCCAAGAAAGCGCATATCGCAGATGACAATGTACAGCCTGTCCCATGGGTGTTTTTCGTTTGAATCCGTTCTCCTTTTATCCATCGATATTGTTCACCATCATAGAAAAGGTCAGCTGCTTCTCCTTCCAAGTGCCCGCCTTTCACCAAAACATACTTTGGACCTTTCTCCAGAATGATTTCGGCCGCTTTCACCATGTCGTCTTGATCCGTAATTTTCATATTCGCCAATACTTCTGCTTCTGGAAGATTGGGTGTGATGATATAGCTGAGCGGGAGCAAATATTGAATTAACGCGGAGACAGCATCGTCTCTTAATAAAGGATGTCCGCTTTTGGATATCATCACCGGATCTAATACAATCGGTATATTGCGAACCTCTTTCAGGCATTTAGAGACGGTTTTGATAATCTCCTCTGTAGACAACATCCCAATTTTGATCCCATCTACCGGCAAATCATCCAAAACCGCTTCTATTTGATCTTGAATCACTTCTACATCTATATTTTGAACCGATCGAACTTCCTTCGTATTTTGTGCCGTCACAGCCGTAATGACCGACATGCCGTATACTCCAAGTGCGGAAAACGTTTTAAGATCGGCTTGAATTCCTGCTCCTCCACCTGAATCAGAGCCGGCAATGGTTAATGCAGTTTTCAATTTGAACGCCTCCAGTACATTCACAATCGTTTTTACAAGCCAGCAAAAAACCCCAGCGCAAAACACTGGGGTCCGGGTTTTATTTTTCAAATAACGAAAACAACATCAATAAGTTTTCGTCAAAAGAAGCACTTCCCTACGCTGGCATCACCCAGATCAGGTTTAAAGGGTTAAAGGCTTTACGGGCCTTACTCTCAGCCAAACCAATTTTTGGCTCCCCCAGTGTAAATGAAAATATATTCAATTCTATCATCACTATATCATATTATCTAGCAAAATGTAAGATTAGCTTTCACTTTGATTGAGTCAAGTATTTGTGGGCAGTTTTTTTCTCCCTAACAATGAAAGCGGATTCACCATTTTAGGGTACTCTCTTGATAAAAAATTTGTCTTTTTTAAAATCCGGCCAACTCCTTTAAAGTCTTGTACACTGGAATATTTGCCTTACCTTTTAGGTATAGGAGATTGTCTCTTGTGACTTCACCAATTGTACTTGTCACCTTTTCTACGTAATGTTTTGGTGGATTCTTTTCCTCCTTGGTTTCTGTCCATCTTTCGACTTTCCCAAATAATGTTTTCAATGCCAGATTGTCTAGGAAAGCCACCAATCCAGTAATCATGGCACTTACGCCTTTTTCTACCCAGCTACGTCCATTTTTGAGCCTTTTTGCGAAGACACTCATCGTTCCCTCGGCACTTCCCATTGGACGCATTCCTTTGGTGTCAATACCTTGTTCTTGGAGCCACTTCCGGTAATCCCCGAGGGCTTCAGGATATTTTTCTAGTTGACGAATCAATTGGTCAAGACGTTCTTCCTGATCCTCTGTCTCTAGTGTTCCAACAGCACTGTTTAATTCCGTAAGTAGTTTCTGACTGTCATAGGACGCTAGTGCCTTTTGCATTTGGCGATAGCGAGGATGCTTACGGAATAAGCTGCGAATATCCCTTGCCACGTGGAAACGGTCAATTGAAAAGAATGCCCTGCCTTTAAAATGGTCTCGACAGGCTGTAATCCATCCGGCACCATCCCCGTTTATTACTAGCTTATGGACAGTTGGGTCATACTCGAAGTTTTCAATGAGAAAATCCTCAAACGCCTCCCAAAATGGCTGGTTCCCACGGTGAATAAAATGGCGTTTGTCTTTCAAACTTACTCGTTTTCCGTTGATTTCCCAGCCCTGATGAACCGCTGCAATTTTTTCTTCCTTGCCCCGTTTTCCTTTTCCTTGACGTTTCACATATAGGCCGTCCACTTCCACGAATAGGACAGGATAGTTTACAGGCTGTCGCTCTTTTGGGATACTTTCAATCTGTAACAGGTGTTGACGTATAGCTTCGTGACTAATCACTCGGTATCCTAAAAGTGTTTCAAGCGTGTGTTCTGCCTTTCGATAGGATGGCCCTGTAATGGCAAGCTCTAGAGCCGCTTCTTCTATCAGCGGACTAAAGGAGCCGGTCCCTTCGAATTCCAAAGAGCGATCAAGCAGATAGACATATTCACCTTTCTCCCTGTCTCGGTAGTAGTTCCGTTTCACCTTTATTTCTCCAAAAAGACTGATAATAGTGGTGATACGCTTATCGAGTAGACGATAACGCTTTTTATTTCGTTCTTCAGCAATCTGCTTGTCCATGTCCTCTAATAGTGTTTTCATGACCTTTGAGAAGGTTTCCTGTAATTGCCTCCAAACTAATTGCTCAATCTGTTTTAAATTTGGATATACTGTGTTATTCTTTTGCATGAGGGGTTACTCCTTTGTTTGTGATTTAGTTTTGGTTGACTAAGATTCTACCAAGGAGTAACCCTCTTTTTCATGTTATTTGCTTATTAACTACCGCGCTTTCGCTTGGTGGCCCCCTCATTTGTTGAGCGTTCTAACGTTCCCTCAACAAATGAGGGGGTTAAATTTTGCCCACAATAATTTTACTCATACTTTCACTTTCCAATCATGCTCCACCTTTCCATTACTCACGATCCGAAGGCCTTTTATGAAATTTTTTCTTTACGATAAATTCTACTAAATGAAAAATAAACAAAGAAAAGATCAGCCAAATGGCAGCGGCTGCATATCCTCCAATTACATCGCTAGGATAATGGACGCCTAAATAAATTCTGCTTAGTCCGACCAGCAGAATAAACAAGAAGGCCATAACCGCTCCAAACCGTTTCGCAGGTCTATGCTCCAAAAGTTCAAACAGCAAAAAAGCAAGCGCCCCGTACATCACAAAAGAAGCCATGGAATGGCCGCTTGGGAAGCTAAATCCACTTTCATGAATCAACGGCTGAATATCTGGTCGTTTTCTTTCAAATATTTGTTTTAATATATGGTTAAATGCAGTCCCTAATGAAACGGTTAGAGCGAAAAACAAAGCGTAAAGCCTTTCTTTTTTCAGCCATAACAACAAGCTGACCACGATAACGCATGTTGTAATCCATTTGGCCGATCCAAAAAATGTGATACCTTTCATAAAAGCCGTTAAATCAGGCGAAATCCACGATTGCACAAAGGTGATAATAGCCGTATCAAAATGTTCGATTTTATGTCTTTTCAGTTCGTCCACAATTTCAATAAATGTCCAAACGGAAAAGAGAAACAAAACGGTTATGGTAATAAAATAAGCCGCTGATCGGTTTCTCTCTCTTTGATTCATCTTTACGTTCCCCCATATTTATACGACTAGCTACGCTTTCTTTTTCGCCGCCGCTCTTTTCCGTTTTGGCGTAGCTGTCTTCGGTTTCGTCCGGTCGATCGACGCTTGAAGCGCGGCCATCAAGTCGGTGACATTCCCTCTTGGTTCTTTAGTAGTTGGTGTAACAAAGTCTTCTCCTGTCCGCTTTGATTCGATCAATTCCATCAAACGGTTGCGATACTCGTCTTCATACTTTTCCGGCTCAAATGGAGTTGTCAACTGATCAATCAGTAAAAGAGCGGTATCAAGCTCTTTTTTTGTAATGTTGTCTTTGACCGGAACGTTCGGAACTTCCTCCGCATTTCGAACTTCATCTGGATAGTGGATCGTCTCCATGAGCAATGTATGATTATAAACTCTAATGACGGCCAATTGTTCTTTAGAACGCATCACAATTTTAGCCAGCCCCGCTTTTTCTGATTCCAAAAGAGCTTTTCGAAGCAGCGTATACGCTTTTGCTCCCCCTTCATTGGGAGACATATAATAACTTTTATTAAAATAAATGGGATCTATGTCACTTAGTTGGATGAAATCAATAATTTCAACGGCTTTTTCCTCCGTTTGCTTTTTTAATTCTTCCAGTTCATGATTTTCTAACACGACAAATTTTCCTTTGGCCACTTCATATCCTTTGACAATATCCTCTGGTTTCAATTCCGTTTCACAGACTGGACAAACTTTTTCATATTTGATTGGAGTATGACACACCTTATGCAAAGATCTTAACGAAATATCTTTATCTTCAGTCGCGGCGTGCAATTTAATCGGGATATTCACGAGTCCGAAGCTGATGCTCCCTTTCCAAATTGTATGCATACAAACCCTCTTTTCGTTTTTTATTATTTTTCGCCGCTGTTTAAACGTTATACATTTTAACTTTTGCTATGTATAAAAACAACGGCCGTTCAAAAGATACAAATAGACAAGAAAGGGGCAAACCACATGCAATTCATGATGCCTGAACTAAAAATGACTTTTCCCGAAAAAGGCAACTGGCTTTTTGAAACAAAATATGATGGCTTTCGCGCCCAATTAATATGGACGAAAGAAACCGTTCAGCTTCTCAGTCGTAACGGCCAAAATATTTTGCCCTTATTTCCTGAAATCAAAAATTTTTTGAAGCCGTTTCAAAAAAAGGCTTCTTCATTTTTGCCACTCGTGTTCGATGGGGAATTGGCCGCATTACAATCGGAGGGTAAATCCAATTTTTCTGTCGTGCAAATAAGAGGTCGAATGCGGTCCCCTTCTAAAATAGCGGAAAAAGCATCCTTTTTCCCTTGTACATATCTCGTTTTTGATCTATTGGAAATAAAAGGACAATCCATAAAAAGCCAACCTTTTGAAAAACGGAAAGAACAACTTTATCGAGTATTCGAATCTTTCGGTTGGAGCTTGTCTCCGAAACCTTCTGCCGAATCGAGAATTCAAATGATACCATCATTCCGTGAATTGTCGACCTTAAAAGATTTTGTATCTCTCCATTTTGGAGAAGGAATTGTAGCAAAAAAACAGGATTCTATATGGGAAGGAAAAAGGTCCGGAAACTGGATCAAAATCAAAAACTGGAAGAAAGCCCGTTGCTTCGTGACGGCTTTTCATGAAGCGAACGGCTACTATAATATAGCTGTTTACAAGGATAAAAACATTTTTCCTATCGGCCTTTTTCAAGCGGGAATTCCGAAAAAAGAAAAAGAAGCCTTAAATCAAATTATTCGTCAAAATGCTTTTGAAAAAAAAGAAGACGTATATTATATAAAGCCAGGGATTTGTGTAGAGTTATTTTATTTAGAGTGGCAAAAAGAGGGCTTGAGAGAACCTTATTTTCATCAATTTTTATTTTCCACCACACCTGAGGAATGTACATGGGAACAATTTCGCCTTGATAGCCTCCATATTCCTGAGCAAGTGGAGATCACCCACCCATTAAAACCCATATGGCCTGCTTGCGGTTATACAAAACTCGATTACCTTTCCTACTTGCGGAAAACGGCTCCAAGAATGCTCCCTTTCTTAAAGGATAGAGCATTAACGGTGATCCGATATCCACATGGAGTAGAGGACGAAGCTTTTTTTCAAAAAAACTGCCCGGACTATGCACCGGATTTTGTCGAAACGAAGAAAATGGACGGAATCAATTATATTGTTTGCAATTCCCTGGAAACACTGATTTGGCTCGGCAATCAATTGGCCATTGAATTTCATGTCCCCTTTCATTCCATCCATTCCTCCTATGTCAGCGAAATTGTTTTTGATCTGGACCCTCCTAGTCCAAAAGAGTTTTCATTGGCCGTTCAGGCTGCAAAAGATATGAAAGAAATTTTTGATCAACTAAACTTGAAAACGTTTGTCAAATTTTCAGGAAATAAAGGTCTGCAAGTATATATACCGCTTCCGGAGACATTTACATTTGCCGAAACGGGATCGTTTACGGAACTAATTGCCCGCTACCTCGTATCGAAAAAACCGGAAATGTTCACAATCGAACGTTTAAAGAAAAAAAGAGGCAGACGCTTGTACATCGATTACGTTCAATATCGACAAGGAAAAACAATCATTGCACCTTATTCAGCCAGAGGAAACGAGAAAGGTCTTGTCGCTTGTCCTTTATACTGGGAAGAACTCGATCAATTCACACCAAGCCAATGCACGATCGATTGGGTATTGAAACGAATGGAAACAACTTTATGTCCATTTGCCTCCTTTTTCGAAGCCAAAGTCGATCAACCCTTTGCCGAAATTATCAACGCATTGCCTCAACTGGATTAAAAAGACTGGCTTATACAAAAAGGACAAGCCAGAAATTCCAATTGCTGATTAGGAAACGATTGATTTTCATACAAAAAAAGACCTTTTAATCAAGAAAAACCGACCAAATAAAAAAATTATTTTCTCGTCGGATTCCTTCTTTCGGAAACAAACACAGTATTAAGGTGCGCTTACATCATTATGGAAAAGACGATGCTTTTACACTGTGATAATTGGGAATTAAGCGAGCCTCCTGCTAGTAAAAGCTGAGTCAGGTGAGACCTTTTTGCGGGGGTAAGCGAGAAGGCTCATGGATTGCCTGCGGAAAGCGAGTGAATTTCGCATATATCCCACAACGTTCGATAGAAAGCTTACATGAAAAAAGGGTGCCCCCCGAGTCATTTTACTGACTAATGGGGCGGCCCCTTTACTCTTTTTTATATTTCCACTTTCAAAAACTGAGAGAGATAGTCTTTGGCGTGCTGTTCCAGCTCTTCGTACTGCTGTTGTTCCTCAAATTCGGTTTTATGGATCCATGTAAAAGTTTCCGGTTTCTTGACATCCAAGTCGATCTCGGCATGATATAAATAAGTGGCATTTCCGATTAAATCCATATAGTAATCGCCGTTGCTTTTTTGATGAACGGCACAACGGACTTTTCCACCGGGGTTATAGACCTGAATTTCCGATTCCTTCTCATTGTAGCCAAGCAGACATGTGATCAAAGTGGAAGCTGACATGGCCGTGCCGCAAGCATTCGTAAAGCCGACACCCCGTTCATATGTACGAACATAGATCGTACCTTTTTCCAACGGTTTTACGAAACTGACATTCACCCCATCCGGGAAGAGATCATTTGGTCCGTTCACATATTCAGCAATTTGCTTTTGTTCATTTGTGAAAAGGTGTTCCGTATCCACCACGCTGATTAAGTGCGGATTCGGCACTGCCACGGCGGAAAACATCAATTGATCGGACAATTGAGGGATTTTTTCATTCATCAATTGTTCCTTATCGATGTTCATTGGCAATGCGTCCAATTGAAACAAGACGGGTGAAATTTCCACTGTATAAGTGGGAATGTCGCCAAAAATCGGTTTGCTCTTTTGAACATGAAGATCCGCTTTCATCGTCTCAACGACAATGTGATCTTTTCCTAGCCGTTCACATACATAACGCCCTACACAACGCAAACCGTTTCCGCACATAGAAGCTTCCGAACCATCGGCATTAAAAATGCGCATTTTTGCATCTGCTTTCTCGCTTGGGAGGACAAATAAGATGCCGTCCGCACCGATGCCGCTTGAACGGTCGCATAAAGCGATAGCCAAATTTTGACGATCTTTATCTGTAAAGGAATAGTCCAGCTCCTCTTCGTCTATCAACAGAAAATCATTGCCGGATCCATGGCATTTCGTAAATTTCAACTTCACTCCGAACCCCTCCGTCTTCTAGGTTAATAAAGTTATCATATTACAAACAATCAAGAAGGGCAATTGAGAATTTCGGCGAAGAAACTTGTTTGGAGCTGGCTTTTTCATGTGAAAAAGAAATGGCTTCTTCGCCGCTTGCATACGCTTGATCAGTTATTGATTTAATTGTTTCAACAGATTAGCCATTTCAATGGCGCTCACAGCTGCTTCTGCACCTTTGTTTCCTGCTTTCGTTCCTGCTCTTTCAATGGCTTGTTCGATGGTTTCAGTGGTTAAGATGCCAAAAATAACCGGAACTTCTGTTTGCAAACTTGCCTGTGCTACTCCTTTCGTCGCTTCACTGCTTACATAATCAAAGTGAGCAGTAGCCCCGCGAATGACGGTACCTAAAGCAATAACGGCGTCATAACGACCGGATTCCGCCATTTTTTTGGCGATTAATGGGATTTCAAATGCTCCAGGCACCCACGCAACCTCAATATCATCTCGATTTACACCATGGCGTACAAGAGCATCTTCAGCTCCGCTTACTAACTTACTTGTTATAAATTCATTAAAACGAGATACGACGATTCCGATTTTTAATCCAGTTCCTACTAAATTTCCTTCTAATACTTTTGCCATAACAGTTCCTCCTCTTTATTTATCTGTATCACAACGATTATATATGAAGCAGGTGGCCCATTTTTTCCATTTTTGTCCGCAAATACGCTTCGTTTTCTTTCTTCGGCGGCATTTCAATCGGCACCCGCTCGACTATTTCCAATCCATAGCCTTTTAATCCCGCAATTTTCTTCGGATTATTCGTCATTAGACGCATTTTCGTCACACCTAAATCTCGTAAAATTTGCGCTCCGATCCCGTAATCGCGCAAATCAGCCGGAAATCCCAATTTATGGTTTGCCTCTACTGTGTCAAAACCTTGTTCTTGAAGCTTGTAGGCTTTCAATTTATTGAGAAGGCCAATTCCTCTTCCTTCCTGTCTCATATACAAAAGGACGCCTCGACCTTCTTTTTCAATTTGTTCAAGGGCAGCGGCAAGCTGGGGACCGCAATCGCAGCGATAAGAACCGAATACATCGCCCGTTAAACATTCAGAATGAACTCTCACAAGTACGGGCTCTCCGTTGTCGATATCTCCTTTTACGAGCGCCACATGTTCTTTCCCTGTGAGCACTTCCGAATAGCCGACGGCTCGGAAATGGCCAAAATGCGTTGGGAGCTCGATTTCCACTTCTCTTTTAATCAGTTTTTCTTGTTTGCGCCGATATTCAATCAAATCTTGTATCGTAATCATCTTTAAAGAAAATCGTTCAGCGATTTCTTTTAACTGCGGCACTCTTGCCATCGTGCCATCTTCATTCATTATCTCGCAGATGACTCCAACGGGTTTCGCTCCTGCCAATTTTGCCAAATCTACAGCGGCTTCCGTATGGCCAGCCCGTTTTAAGACACCGCCTTCTTTTGCAATCAACGGAAAGATGTGGCCGGGTTTTTTAAAATCATATTGTGTCGTGTCATCGTTCACAATCTCCTGAACGGTTTTGGCACGTTCAAATGCGCTGATTCCTGTTCGGGTGCTGATATGATCGATGCTGACGGTAAACGCCGTTCCGAGCGAATCCGTGTTTTGATTGGTCATCATTTTCAGCTCAAGCTGGCGAGCTTTTTCTTCCGAAATCGGAACGCAAATCAGGCCCCGGCCTTCTTTTGCCATAAAATTAATCATTTCCGGCGTTGCTTTTTCCCCTAATCCAATAAAATCGCCTTCGTTTTCTCGATCTTCATCGTCCACGACAATGATTACCTTTCCTGCCTTTAAATCCTCCACAGCTTCTTCAATGGAAGCGAACATACTCAATCACCCTTTCTTTAATCGGCGAAGCCGTTTTCTTTCAAAAAATCCAGAGAAATTCTAGATTCTGATGAACGCGATCCCATGCTCATCAAATGATCCACATACTTGGCTAACATATCGCATTCTATATTCACGAGATCCCCTACTTTTTTGGACGCTAAAATCGTCTCTTCTTGTGTATGGGGAATGAGAGAGATGGTCAATAATCCATTCCCTGTGCGAAAAATGGTGAGTGAGGTGCCGTCTATCGCAACCGATCCTTTCTTCATAAAATAGCGCGAAAGCTCCGGCGGCGCTGAAATGGTCATATACAGGGCATTATCGACCGGCTGTATTGAAACAATCGTTCCCACACCGTCCACATGTCCGCTGACAAAATGTCCGCCAAATCTGCCGTTTGCCGGCATGGCTCTCTCCAGATTCACCTTGCTGCCGGGAACAAGCTGTCGAAGCGAAGTATCGCGGAATGTCTCCGGCATCACATCAGCCGAAAACGTTGTATCGCTGAATGATGTTACGGTTAAACAAACTCCATTCACCGAAATGCTGTCGCCAAGATGTACGTCCTCTACAATCTTCTCTGCTCGAATCAATAGCTCCAAAGACTGACTGCCTTTTAACACTTGTTCAACAACGCCTATTTCCTCTACGATCCCTGTAAACACTTACGTCCCTCCTTTTGAACCACAATGGAATTTCGTTCAAACCTTTTCTATTCTTTGACCGATGCGGTTATTTTCACATCCGGGCCTACCATTTCTACTTTCTCAAAAGTTAACGGAAGGGAATCCGCTATCTTTTCTACTCCTTTTCCAGAAAACGATGTAAGAGCTTCTCTACCGCCAATCAATTTTGGGGCCATGTATAAAATCAATCGCTGAAAAGCCTTTTCTTGAAGAAAAGATCCATTGACCTCTGAACCGCCTTCAACCAGAAGCGTCATGATTCCGCGTCTGCCCAGCTCCTGAAGCAATTCGGCAATAGAAACATCTTGGCTTTTTTGCCTTATGACCGTAACACCTAAACGGATTAGATCAAGTTCTTTTTTCTCGGAAGCATTACAGCCACAAACCACTATCGTTTCGCTGTCTTTATTGGTTATAACATTTGCATAATTTGGAATACGCAAGTGGGTGTCTAAAATGACGCGTATAGGATTCTTTTCACCTTGGGGCAATCGAACGGTAAGGAGGGGATTGTCATGAAGAACGGTATGGATGCCGACAAGGATAGCATCATGATTTTTTCTAAGAAGATGAACATCCTGGCGGGATTGCTCGCTTGTGATCCATTTGCTGTCGTGAGCAGCAGTTGCAATCTTCCCATCTGCCGTGACGGCTGTTTTAATAGTGACAAACGGGGTTTTGGTTTGAATGAAATGGAAAAATGGTCTATATAACTGTTTGGCTTCTTGACCGCAAATGCCTGTTTCTACTTCAATTCCGGCATCTTTTAGCTTTTGAATCCCTTTTCCTGCAACGAGCGGGTTTGGATCCAGAGTAGCGACAAAAACCCTTTTTACACGCTTTTCAATTAAATAATCTGCGCATGGGGGCGTTTTGCCGTAGTGGGAGCAAGGCTCCAAAGTTACGTACACATCGGCGCCTTCCGCTTCGGATCCTGCCATATCCAAGGCGATCCGTTCAGCATGGCGTTCGCCGGCTTTTAAATGAGCGCCCATCCCGATGATTCGACCTTCTTTCACAACCACGCTGCCTACAGGAGGATTGGGGGATGTCTGGCCGTTTACACTCTCCGCCAATTTCAACGCGAATTTCATATAGTCTTCTTTCAGCATTGGGGAGCAACCCTCCTCATATTTCAGAATAGCCGTCTATTTGCTTGTCAAAAAGAAGCGAGCAGAATAATGATCCTACCTTGTCCAACATGAATTTTGTGAAGTAAGGAATTTCCAATTGAAAAACCCCGCAAAAATTGCGGGGCCTTTTAAATTCATTGCGAAATAAGCGTTAAAATACTCCTTTTTTAACGCTTCCTCCTTCTCCCATCCAGACTTTCACTGTCGGCTTTGGAATTTCACCAAATCCACCGTACACCGAAAAGGCGCACGGGTCACGGGCTTTGAACATCATGTTCATCACCGCCGGTCGGGAATTTCACCCTGCCCCGAAGGAACATATGAAATTTTTCTCCTTGCTCATATCCTACTTAATCAAAAGGCGTTTCGGCCATGATAATGTATAAACATTCCATGTACTTTTGATTTTGATAAAAATTTTATCATTCTCCAAGTATAATTGCAAGCAACTTGAATGAACGTTGATGGCTATCACAGCTTTATCCAACGATCAAGTCCGTTTTTTCTTTATCCGTCCGTCTGCCTCGATTGCTTCATTCCGATTGATAGCTCCATTGCTCATCGTTCGGATGGACAAATGACGAACTGGAATCTTTTTTAGCGTTCCCTCCATCGTTTCCTTTATGTATGCAAGTTGCCCCGTTCGAATGGGGCTTTGTTCGTTAACAAGCTTTTTTAAGAGTGCAGAAAAATGAGGAAAAACTACTATTGATTAAAACCATTCCAACGGTTAGCGGTTGGAATATTGTAATCATAATCAAACTGTTTCCGTCTTTTTTCGCCTTTTTTATTTTTTACTATTATGATTGAATGGTAAGTATTATAATTTATTGTGGCAGTATATGAAAGTTTTACAGAGGAGAGAAAGAATGGAACAGTTTACTCATCAGGTCATTACTTTTTTAGGTAATCTTGGCTACTTTGGAATCGCTCTAGCATTGATGATCGAAATTATTCCAAGCGAAATCGTTTTAAGCTATGGAGGATTTTTAGTCTCCCAAGGAAAATTGTCGTTTGTTGGTGCCTTCATAGCAGGTGTAATCGGCGGGACGATTGCCCAAATTTTTCTATACTGGTTAGGTAAATATGCAGGAAGACCATTTTTTCAAAAATACGGAAAATATTTATTCATCAAAGAATCTCATATAGATGCTTCGGAACGATGGTTTAACAAATACGGGCCTTTCGTGATTTTCACAGCTCGATTTATACCTGTAGTGCGTCATGCCATCTCTTTGCCGGCCGGATTTTCCAAAATGTCATTGCGATTATTTTTGCTTTACACATTAGCTGCCATGATACCGTGGACTATATTGTTCATGCTTTTAGGAATGCAGCTTGGCACCCACTGGGAAGCAGTGAAATCCGTTGCCGGAAAATATGTGACCCCGATTGCGATTTTGGCCGTAATCAGTTTGGTCCTCTATTTAGGATGGAAAACTTTCAAACAGAAAAAACGTTCATAGAAGCCTTTTTTCATACGGCAGTCGCAACGAAAAAAAGCGAAAGTGAGATTCATCTTTTCATACTTTTGCAAGTACGAAAATCAATTAGCTTCGCGTTGCTGTGCCCCCGGAATCATTCGTTGTTCTCCGCTGAAATACCCGGGGGCGCTTTTTATGGAAGGTTTTTTAATAAAATTTATTCACCCGTATCAATACGAATTCGTTCCGGTTATGGAACGACCGGCCAGTTTTAGGTGACAGGCTAATACAGGAGTAGAGAAACACTATTTAAAACCGTCATGTCGATATTCTTTCGCTGCCCCCATTATAGCTTGCTCTTTAGATAAAAATTCATGATTTCCAAGTGTTCATTTCTTGCCTTGCACCCCTATGTTCTTGTATGATCAAAACCATAAAAAGAACGAACGAAAGACTGAAAACAATAAAAATTTATAAAATGGACATAAAAACTTAACAAAATGACTATTTTCAAATACAATTTATTTTTGTAATATACAATCAGCTTGCTGATGTCATTCCGGACACATGCCGTTTATGCTTTTGTGAACGGAAGATAAAGCCAGTTTCAACGAATAGGCCATATCATGAGAGATGATTTCTCATTTCAAAAAGCAAGTTTTAGGGAAGGCAAATGGTGCGCCACCAGTCTTGACTGGTTCTAGTGGGTTCGATTCCCACCCCGAAATTTTTTATGAAGTTTATGAAAAATTTCGAGGGTGGAAGAATCGATTTTCCTGACTTCTGCCCTCTTGAGGAGGGATTTTACTTGTTAAAGAAAAGAGACCTGCAGGAAGCCCCATTACTTTTTGAATTGATGAAGCATCCAGATGTCTTCCCGTTTGTTCGCCATAAAGCTTATTCACAAGAAGAGTTTTTATTTTTAACCAAACAAATGATGGAAGCAGAGGAGCGCGGCGAACTCATATCCAGAACAATTCTTGACGAATGGGGAAACCCCATTGGTACGATCAATTTATATGATATTGAAAACCACTCCGGGTTTTTAGGCACATGGCTCGGAAAGCCATATCACGGAAAAGGATATAATCGTTTAGCAAAAGATGCTTTCTTTCAAGAATTGTTTTATCAGCTAGGAATTGAAACCATTTATATGAGAATTCGCAAGCAAAATATCCGTTCCCTGAAAGCCGCCGAAAAATTGCCGTATGCGCTGAAAGCAAATGAAACTCGTCCTCATCTGTATCAATCCATTAATAAAGAAGCACCCGTCTATGATTTATTTGAAATTACAAAAGACCTTTACACTTTGCATTTGTTGCGGCAACAATCCCATGATGATAATGAGGAAGCGATGAACGCCTAAAGAATGCGGGCGGGGATATTCCCGGCCGCATTCTTTGTCTCAAAAAAGATGAGTTTTTTCATCATATTTAATATGACTATCATGGACGCCAACACGTCAAAAAACAGTCTATTTTGAGAAAAAATAGACGGTTAGAGTACCTATAGAATGAATGATTCATAGATTTTCTCTTTAAAAATGTTCGGACTAGTGCATTTTCTAAGTTGTCATCAGCGCTTTATTTCATATAATCGTATTGTACGGTCCTTGCATCAAAATCGGGAAAATCGTTGGAGTTGGAGGAATGCAGCAATGAAAGAGACGAACAGCCTCAAAGAAAAATATAAACAATTTTTGATGATCTTAATCCCTATTTTTGTGACGCAAATCGGCATTTATTCGATGAACTTTTTTGATACGATGATGTCGGGCCGCTATTCTTCCAGCGATCTTGCAGGAGTCGCAATAGGGTCCTCGATATGGGTTCCAATATACACTGGACTAGGTGGAATTTTATTATCTATTACCCCGATTACCGCCCAATTTTTGGGGGCCAAAAACGCGAAAGAAGTTACTTTTACCATCATTCAAGGAGTTTACATAGCCATCGCCTTAGGCATATCCATCATCATCGTCGGCAGTTTTGCCCTTGATCCTATACTAAATGGAATGAATTTAGAGAGCCGGGTACGGATGGTAGCAGAAAAATATTTGATCGCCCTTTCTTTCGGAATCATTCCGCTCTTTGTTTACAATGTACTCCGCAGTTTTATCGATTCTCTAGGGAAAACAAAGGTTTCCATGGTGATTACGCTGCTTGCGCTGCCCATTAATGTGTTTTTTAACTATCTCTTTATCTACGGAAAAGGAGGCTTTCCCGCCTTGGGGGGAGTGGGCTCCGGGTACGCAACGGCCGTTACTTATTGGTTGATCACGATCATTGCCGCGGTCATCATCCATAAACGGCCGCCTTTTTCCACGTACAATGTTTTTCGTCGACTCCCAAGCATTTCATTTCCAAAATGGAAAGAGTTTTGTAAAATTGGGTTGCCTATTGGGTTATCCATTTTTTTCGAAACCAGTATTTTTTCTGCCGTCACGCTGATGATGAGTGAATACAGTTCTGTCACCATTGCAGCTCACCAGGCTGCCAATAATTTTGCATCGTTGTTGTATATGATCCCACTGAGCATCTCTATGACGCTTACAATCGTAGTAGGATTTGAAGTTGGAGCCAATCGCTTCCATGATGCGGAGCAGTACAGCCGTCTTGGAATTTTTACTGCTGTAACTCTATCGATTATATCCGGTGTGACGTTGTTTATCTTTCGGGATAAAATTGCATTGCTGTATTCACATGAGCCAGCGGTCATTCAACAAACTACTCAGTTTCTAGCTTTTGCAGCATTCTTTCAGCTTTCAGACGCCATTCAAGCTCCGGTGCAAGGCGCATTGCGCGGATATAAAGATGTCAATCTTAGTTTTATTATGGCACTCGTTTCTTACTGGATTATTGGCCTCCCATTAGGGTTCCTGCTGGCAAAGACAACGGACCTTCAAGCTTTTGGCTACTGGATCGGGTTAATTACAGGGCTTGCATTTGGCGCTGTCACCTTGTTCACACGTCTTGTTTATGTGCAAAAGAAAATCTATTCTCCACAAGCAAAATGGCAAAGAAGCAGATCCTGACTCGGTCTGCGTCTTTGCCATTTTCTTTGAAACGATATTCCCGTTGTACGTTCCTTTCTTGGTTTTCTACTCATAAAATACTTTTCCCAATACGTCTTTTCCTCCCGTTACAGGAATGATCGCACCTGTTATAAAATCAGACTGCTCTGAACATAAAAAAGCGACCATCCTCGCTATATCCTCCCCCGTGCCTGGACGACCAACAGGAACTGTATCATCCTTTACGCCCATTGCCTCATGAATCTCTTTTTCTTTCCAATCGCCCGTAATATCTCCCGGACAAATCATATTGGCCGTTATGCCGTTTTCCGCTTCTTCCAGAGCAATCGTTCGTGTCAGAGAAGCAAGCCCTGTTTTCGAAGCGGCAAACGCCGAGCGATAAATCCAACCGGGCGCGGTCTCGACCCTATCGAAGCCAAATGTGATGATCCTCCCCCAATGTTTCTTTCTCATTCCAGGAAGAGTCAGCTTAGATAAGTAAAACGCGCTGTTCAAATTTCCATTCACTATGTATTGCCATTCACTATCATCATATTCTTCCATCTTTTTTCGCTTTTTGATAAAAGGACCGGCGTTATGGATCAAAACATCCACACTGCCAAACTGCTCTTCCGTTCGTGCCACAATCTGACGGCAATCTTCCGGCTTTGTAATATCACCGCTGACAACAATCGTTGATACGCCAAACTTCTCCTGTAATTCATTAGCCAATTGTTCAGCTTCATGCCGGCTGGAACAATAATTGATGGTCATATTAAAGCCTGCCTGCGCTAAAGCGTAGGCCGTACGTTTTCCAATTCCTTTAGCCGCTCCCGTAATCAATGCAGTTTTTTTGTTCATTCCTTCCCCTCGCCCCAATATATCATTTTCTTCTCTCATCATTATAGTAAGCGGAGAAAAAAAATTATGCAAATTTAATCCTATTTCTTAAAACCGGTGTTGATAAGAACAAAAAAGGAAGGTCCGGAAATCATTTAAATGAATGATTTCCGGACCCTCTCTTTCACTTTTTGACGATTCTTCCAAACCTCTCTTCAAGAATTTATTTTTTAATAAATTCTTGCGTCCAAATATTTCCGTTTTCTACATACCCAACTCCGATATGAGTGTAGTCTTTATTTAAGATATTCGCACGATGACCTTCACTGTTCATCCAACCATTGACCACTTCTTCCGGAGTGCGTTGACCTTCTGCAATGTTTTCACCTGCGGCTGTAAACTGGATTCCATATTGTTTCATCATATCAAATGGAGATCCATATGTTGGACTCGTATGAGAGAAGTAGTGGTTAACAGCCATGTCATTGGCTTTGTCGCGAGCCATTTTGCTTAAAGTCGGATCTACTTTTAATGGTGGTAAACCATATTTTGCTCTTTCTTTATTCGTTAAATCCACTACTTGTTGTTCGTACGCTTTTAATGAAGATCCTGTTTTGGAAGTAGCAGGAGCCGTTGTATTGTTCTTTTCGGTAGTTGTTTTCGCCGATGGAGTGGATGGAGATGTTTTTTCCGTTACCGTTGTATTCGGCTGAGCTTTGGCAGCTTGTTTCGCAATCGACAGTGCATATTGATATTGCTGATTCATCCAATTATCTAACCAGCTTTTTGAAATCGGAAATTGTTTCACTTCAAATTGACATTCTACGTTATTATTTTTATCACTATTTATCGGAAATGATGCCGCATTTGCCTTTGATGCAAGCGGTGCAGTCAATAACCCAAAGGATACTGCTACTGCCATCAATGATTTTTTGTTCATCTAATCTTCCTCCTTTGATTCTTTCAATCTCTGATCTGGTTACATCATAACATGCGATTTTTGTAATATTTGAGGAAGAAAATGACAGATTCATAGATAGACAGGCCAAAGAAAAAAAGCCATTTATTTTCATCCAAAAAGGGGCTGTAAACCTTGAAGATTAAAGTTTGTTAAATAATCCCTTTCATTCTGAAATTGGCCATTCTTTCTTTTAATTAGGATCCGTTTTATTTATTTCCATAAATAAAGGGTTGACAACCTTTCTATTTAAGCCCTTTATTAACTTCTTTTGCAAACGTATTGCGATTGTAAAGATTATTTGAACGACTCCATTACATCCGTGTAAAGCCGGATCAGCCGAATTTGATCTTCAGTTTTTAAATCCGAATCGATCACCCTTTTCACAGCTAAAAAATATTTTTCTTCTTTTGTTTTCCTAACGCGAGGGTGACTGAATTCGTCTAATAGTTCACTCTTCATCATTTCTTTCACAGTGGCGGTTGGAGAATTCGAGCCATCTTTCACTTCTCGCTTGTTCCACAAGGATAAAAATATATCCAATAAGTATGAATCCTCCACGTTCTTTCCTCCTTTATGCTTGTTTATCGAATGGTAGTCGCAACAAATATCGTCCTTTTTTCTTTGCAAAAATGTTTGTACGAATATTTAAACACATGAATGATGTATCATTTATTTTCAGAATCATCGGAGTGATCGCATGGAGTGTTTAATTTTTTTAATAACTGGATAAATGTATGCAGTTCTTCATTCGTAAAATGGCTGAATTTCTTTTGGAAATATTCAGATTTTAATTCAGCAGCAAATTTCAGCATTTCTTTTCCTTTTTCCGTAATCTCCAGTTCAACTCTTCTCCGATCGACTTCTGAACGCTTTCTAGTTATAAAGCCTTTTTCAACTAAAGAATCTGTAATAGCTGTAATATGGCTTGCCGACACTTCAATGGTCTTGGAAATATCCGACGCTTTCAAAGGACCATTCTCGTGAATGACTTTTAAGACGATAAATTCTGTGCTGTTCAAATATTTTCCGGTGTAATTTCTTAATTCGTTTTTTATCATTCGATAGTTCTTACGCAGTAATTGTTCCAATTCTACTAGCATTTCTTGTCTCAATATGATCGACCTTCCATTTATCATCCAATAATTTATATTATGAACTATTTAATGATAAATGAAATACGTTTCATCTGTCAATATTCTCATCATGAATGATTCCTATTGCATGGCACCGTTAAATTGATGGACATGGGCAGGAGCAATCGGATTTCATACATTCACATAATGAGACGATCAACTCGAACGAAAAAGAGCGGGAAATTCCCGCTCTTCCATTGAAAATTACTTATTTTTAGTGACAATTTCCACTGCTTTTTTCACCTGGGTATCATGATCTTGAATTTCTTTTCTGATTTGATCCATCAATTTAATAGTCGTTTCTCCCGACACCTTTCCTGTCACTTGCAGCTTCTGATCTCTTTGGAACCGCACAACAGCGTCTTTTGTTTCACCGTCAAAATAGCCGTCTACTTTTCCCGGGTTATACCCAAGAGCGCTGAGCATTTGCTCCACTGCTTTCACTTCCTTGGAAAGGTCGGATTCTTTCAGTTCTTTATCCGGATCTACAATTGGTAAATTAGCATAACTTGGGAGTTTGACTTCATAATCCGGTTTAATACCCTTTTTATGAATCCACTCTCCTTTTGGCGTCAGCCATTTCGCGGTAGTGAATTTTAGATTAGAACCGTCTTTAAAATCTTCCGTCGTTTGTACCGTTCCTTTGCCAAATGATTTTTCCCCGATCAGCGGAACGCCGGCAGACTCTTTCAACGCTGACGCAAAAATTTCCGAAGCACTTGCGCTTCCTCCATCAATTAATACAGCCACTGGGACATTTACTTTGTCCTTTCCGTCAGCAATAAATTTCTCGCGCTGTCCATTGCGGTCTTCCACTTGCAGCAGGATTTTCCCCTTTGGCACGAACATATTCGACATTTTTATAGCTTGGTCAAGAAGTCCTCCCGGGTTTTGCCGCAAATCAAGCACCAGCGATGTCATGCCTTTTTTCTTCATTTCGGCGATCGCTTGTTTCAACTCTTTATACGTATTTTCTGAAAAACTTGTGATTTGAATTTTGGCAACACCATGATCGAGCATTTCTGGATAAACAGTTTTAATAGGGATCGTATCTCTTACAATGCTCACTTCGATCGGATCTTGCTCACCCGGACGCTGAATCTTCAGCTTAACCTTGGTGCCTTTCTTACCGCGTATCATCATGACAGCTTTTGTCGAACTCATCCCCTGCAAACTTTTACCATTGACGGAAAGTATGCGGTCGTTCGGACGCAATCCAGCTTTCTCGGCAGGGGATCCTTTAATAGGCGAAACAATTACGATGTTTCCATCTTTTTCTTGGATTTCTGCTCCGATTCCTTCAAAAGAGGACTCGATGCTTTCGTGAAACTGTTTTGCTTCGCTTTTAGACATATAGTCAGAATACGGATCACCCAAAGATTGAACCATACCATTAATGGCCCCGTTAATCAGTTTTTCATCATCAACTTTTTCGTAATAATTACTTTTTAATTTATCATACACATCGTAAAGCTTATTAAATTCCGGACGGTTTGCACCACCGACATCGACCGCTTTTTCATCCCCAAATGCCAAAGCAAATGTTGTAATTCCCGCTGTTATAAAAACAATGAAAAAGAGGAGCATAACAAAATGAAATCTCTTCATTTTCACATAATTTGACGAAGATTGCTTTTGCTGCTCCTTTTCTTGCTTTTCATCTTCCACATTTGTCACCACTTTCATTGCTCTCATTCTTCGGATTTATGATTTTTCTGTAACTACTTTATTTTAACAGCTTTTTAAATTTAGGGAAAGATAAAACCTATTTAGAAGCTGACCTTAGTAGGGAACCATTTTCGAATGATTGATCGAATGAATCGGAATTTCAGCATCCTCTCTCCAATTCAAAGCTGCGATGGGAATGATCCCTATCTTTGTGCATAGCTGCTTAAATCGGAAGCGAAGCCGCGGGATACACGACTGATTGATTGGCGGAAATGCCTTCAAAAAACCCCTCCATCCACTTGGAGAGGTTTTAGGGCGTTGGGGAAATACTTTTCTTTCATTAAATAAAGAAAAATTCTCCTGTATGAAAGGATCATCCGCCTGCCGGTATATTCTTTTACATGAAAATGATTTTTTGCGTACTGTCCTCCTGGGCGTATTTCGACGTCCAAAAAAGGGGGATGGCCCCCCTTTTTACATTTTTCCGTAATTCCGATAAAATTCTTCCAATGTCCAGCCGTTTTCATATATCTTCTTCGCTGCTTCTACTCCCACGTAACGATAATGCCATGGCTCAAATTGATAGCCGGTAATCGCTTCTTTTCCCTTTGGATAACGGAGAATAAAACCGTATTCGTGTGCATGTTTCGCTAGCCATTGACCCTCTTTTGTGTTTTCAAATGAATCCGTCAAGAGAAAACCGACGCTTTTCCCGGAAATATCGATTGCCAATCCGGTCTGATGCTCGCTTTGTCCGGGTGTTGCGACAGCCTGATTCGCTTTCGCTTTCCCAGAATTGGCCATTTCATTGTTGAATACCGCTACTTGCCGGTTGTAAGAACGGTAGCCAGAAACGGCATATAAATAAACGCCGTCTTTGGCTGCAGCTGCAAACATCTTTTCCAACGCTTCGGCTGCTTCTTTACGCATCAAGCTTTTTTCAATTTTTTCGTCTCCAAATGAAAACTTTACAGCCGGTCTAACGAGATCTTTCGGCGCGTAACCTTCAGGCAAATTGTACTCTTTATTGACCAAAACGAGCACATTTTCCGGATTGGTAATCACCTTTTTCCCGCTGACTTCTTTTATTTGGTTGAAAGTAAATTTCTCAGCTTTCGGAGTTGTAGATTCTCTCGCTTGGTGATTTTTTTCTTGATGATTGGTGCCTTTTGCTTCCTCGCCGCCCGCTTGGCATCCACTGACCAGCAACACGGCAGCGGCCATCGTCAATATCCATTTTTTCATAGTTCCACCTGATTTTTCTGTTTTTCTGCCATTCGCTGATTATCTATCATGTTTCATTCTTATTGTTGAATAGGAAAACGAAAAGAAAAGCTTTTATGGCTTCTCTTTTCCAAATAACCGATTCTTTTTGTTTATTCTTTTACCACGGATTCCAATGCCACTTCAATCATCTCATTAAATGTTGTTTGTCTTTCCTCCGCTGTCGTTGCTTCACCGGTTAACACATGGTCGCTGACTGTCAGAATAGTAAGCGCCTTTCTTCCATACTTTGCCGCAATGGTATAAAGAGCCGCTGTTTCCATTTCAAGAGCTAATACTCCATATTGGGCCCACTTTTCATGTTCAGCGTGGTCATTATAAAATAAATCTTCTGTAAACACACTGCCAACTTTTAGATCTAAACCTTTTTCGACTCCAACATCATAGGCTTTTTTCAATAGCTCCCAATTCGCGGTAGGGGCATAATCAATTCCATTAAAGGTTAAACGGTTGATTTGAGAATCAGTGGAAGCAGACATCGCCAATATGACATCACGAAGTTTTACGTCTTTTTGAATGGCACCGCACGTTCCAACGCGAATTAAGTTTTGCACATTGTAGCTTTCAATTAATTCTGTCACATAAATGGAAATCGAAGGAACTCCCATTCCGGTGCCTTGAACAGAAATCCTTTTGCCTTTGTATGTACCTGTATAACCGAACATGTTCCGAACTTCATTGTAGCAAACCGCATTTTCTAAAAAGTTTTCCGCAATATATTTAGCACGGAGAGGATCGCCTGGAAGCAATACTGTGTCCGCAATTTCATTTTCTTTTGCTCCGATATGTATACTCATATGAATTCCTCCTTTTATCGCTTTCAATCATCCCTATTTTAAGCTTTTTTGGATGTGTCTGCAAATGATTCCATGAGAAAAATTCCTATGAACGGGCATCCTATTGACAAAGCTGCTTTCATTTAAAAGGAAGAATTCAAATAAAGGCCGCAGGAGGGATATGGACCATGGCAAAAAAACATCGCAGCAGAATAAAAGCGACCAAAAAAAATAATCATGTTCCACCGGAAGCTGTTTTAGCCGAACAGGATGCGCATGGAAAAGAATATTCCGGCAAAGATCGAAAATAGGAGAGAATGCCAAAAAGGCACTCCATCCTATTAGTGAACCAAACTCCGTTCAATCTTTCGCCAGCCGCCCGATTCCAGTCGATAAAAACTCTTATTTGAACCTTTGGAAATTTGTACGATATCACCTGTAGCTACAAAGCGGGCAGAAAAATCGGGCGGCAATAAATCAAATACATTAAAAATACGAAAAACCGTTTCCAAGGCCGCCCGATGGTTTTTGGCTCTTATCGGGAGATGATAAACAGCTTCGTATCCTTGTGTATCTCCGTAATGGGGGGTCTGAAATAAGGTCACTTGGTACTCTTTGACACTTGGCAACAACATTTTCCATTTACTCAATTTTCCTCGCCCCTATCTTATTAATATTTATCCATCCATTTACACAAGGTTTTGACATTCACCTTGTCGATACCTTCATCAAAATTCCACTAATTTTGTCAAAAAGTATGGATGGATGCTATTGATACGGGCTTTCCATGAAAAATGATTCACCAGCGTATATTCAATCCTTGCTGTCTTACTTACCCCTTTTAAGGGATAAACCACACATGATCTTTTGTTCCAACAGTTTCCTCAAAACGGACAATTCTTGATTTGTGACAGAAAACCGGATTTGATTTTCATCTATCGCTATTACCTCGCTTAAATATCCAGCCAATCCTCGAGCCCGACGGTCCACCTCCATGAATATCTCAATCCGATCTTCCGTTTGTGCCAGAAACACGATTTCCAATTCATCCAATTTCCCTAAAAACATTCCGCTCCCTGGAATAAATTCGAATACCTGAATAAACGGATAGTTGCAGCTGGTACGGAAAAATGTTTGTTCACACTCTACTTTTCGAAGCCGAAAACCTAGTTTCTCCATTTCCTCAAGCACCGCGGATGTCATTTGGTTAGGACGCACGGCAATGTAATCTTCGTCTTGAGGATTCACTGCATTCTTAATATCCAATCCGGTTTGAACCCAAACACGCGTACTACCATATGTTAAAGGAGCATCTATTGGCAGAGTAAAGGAAAAAGGAAATACTTTCGTTTCATTGGCCTTCATTAAAAACGGATCGGTAATTTGATGTTGTTCAATAGTCGCCGTGTCTGTATACGGATGACCATCCTTTTGGAAAGTATACATTGCATTGACGGTAAGATAAATAGAATCTATTGTTTGCTCAGTAACCCCTCCATATACTTCTACAACACCACGTATCGGATCTCCAGCTTTGTAACTTGTATATTCTAATTTCGTATCCACTCTTGCGCTTCCTATTCCAATGCTTGTCAACACTTTTGTGAAAATGGCCATTCCTTTTCCCCCTATTCCTTTTTCACTAATCTTACGGTTCAAGAGTCGATTCGTTTCATTTTTTTATTTTCCATTTTCTTTCTTAGGATGTACTTTTTCGAATCCTGTTTGGAACGCTCCTTTTTTAAAAAATAAAAAAGCTTAAATTGCAATATTAAATGCAACAAGTATTGAAAGACCAGATAACCCATGATTAAGTAGAATCGGGACACTCTGCGCGACTTGACGTGGAGTGGCGGGCATGGTAGCCTGGTTGGCCCAGCCAGTACCGTATACCTGGCTTCATGGCTGGTAGCCATGCCCGCAGAGGCTCTTTGTCAAGTTGCTAAAAACCAACCCTTTGGGTTAGCTGGCTTAAGGTTAAGAAGCTAAGCCAGCTAACTCTATTTGGAAACACTCCTCAGGTGTACGATAATTGAGGATCTTCCTTGGAAGATGGTTACACCAATTTTCAACATAGGTAATGGTTTCGTCTGCCACAGAGGAAATGGGTCTCCCCTTTGGTATGAAGCGCCTAATAAGGCCATTATGACGCTCGTTGGTTCCTCGTTCACAGGATGTGTAAGGGTGTGTAAAATAAACCTCTGTTAGATCTTTTTCAACACTAAGGCCGAGGTCAGCAAATTCAGAACCGTTATCAGCCGTAATGGTTTTAAACACTTTAGAGAACCGATTACCATAAGACACTTTCAACTGAGATATGACTTCTGAAACGGATAGACTATCCTTGGCTGTCACTCTCAAAATTATTTCTTTACGGGTTTTGCGCTCAGTAAGAGTCAATAAGGCCTGATCTTTAGTCTTCTTGCCTATAACCGTATCAATTTCCCAGTGACCAAACTCTTGGCGTTCATTGACTTCAATTGGTCGCTCATCGATACTGCGTCCTAAGATCTTCTTATTCTTCCGGTTACGTTTTTTCTTGGTGTTCAGGGTAATTTTCATAGGTAGGTCAATGTTTTTAACGCCTATAAGTCCTAGATCAATATAGTTATAAAGGGTCTTGGTGCAAACCATTTTGTCTTTGAATTTCCCATCACGTTTGGCTCTCCCACATACCGCATCAGGAGACCATTTCTTATCAAGGATCTGAGTTTCGGCATACTTAATAAACTCGATGGCATCGTCTAGTTTTAGCTTGCGGCCACAGGCTTTCCTGTTTCTCTCATAGAGAAGTTGACCTGTGTCTGGAAAATAGACATGAACAATTTTCCCGTTGCTTTTTCTTTGTGGCACTGTACCTCTTCTTAACTCACGGGAGATGGTGCTTTTGTGACAACCAACATAATCTGCAATCTCCTGTTGAGTCTTACCAGCAGCGTGTAAGGCCGCAATTTTCCCACGGTCATAAGCCGTTAAGTGTTTGAAATGCCGAGCTCCTATGGTAGAATTAGTAATTGCCATAGATAAATCCTCCGTATCGATATTGTTTTAGTCGACTTAATCATACGTGGTTTATCTATGGTTTTTCATTTTTTATGCTTGTTGCATTTGATTATACAACTAGCCAAAAATAAAAAAGCAAGTGGAAGGCAAAATTCCAACTCGCTTTTTTCAACATAATCTGTTTACATTCTGGCTATTCACTTTCATCTTCGTCTTCATCTTCTTCTATGATGCTTTTCGCTAACAGATATTCAAATGTAATATCTGCTAATTCATCTACCTCGGACTTGTTAGGAATAAACCCTCTTTTTACTAGTTCACCGTAAAAAAATTCAGCAATCTCTTCCGTATCAATATACACTTCTGTTTCTCTCATCCATTTGCCCCCCTGCCCGTTGTTTTTTCTTCTGTTATGTTTCTCTCTTATACTAGAAATTTCCTGCTTGCCCCCTTTTATTACATATTATTCACGCTCATCCAATCTATGATTCCTCATTTTCTGCTCATTCGGATTTTTGGCTTCTAAGTAACTGGGCATGTTTTAATTTTTCTTTTATTTCCTTGACTTTCACCCGATAAAATTCATCTTGAAAATAGTGATACAGCTGCTGATAATCATTCAATTCATCAAGCAGGCGATCAATTAATATTTCCGGGGACTCAGGAGCAGGCAATCCTTTTCGTTTCGCTTGCGATGAAATCAGCAATAATTCCGTTTTTTTCAAAATTCTTTCTGCTTCCTCATGATCCGCTACCAGCTTTAATTCCTCTTCTTGCGCTTCCAGCCATTCTCCGTCAGGTATACGAGTCAATTCATATATGATATCTTCCCATGCATCTTCTTTATATCGCCATATTTCCGTTCGACATCCTATAATTTTAAACAAATCGTTTTCGCATCCCTTTACTCTGACAAGATCTCCAAAAGAGTATTTATACTCGATGAAGAGCCGTTCTAAATGATTTTCTCCTCCTTTATACTCCGTTAAAAAAGCAAGGGTGTTTTCTTTAAACAGTCCTTCGCTTTTATTAATTTCGTACACAATTTCCCCATCCAATTGCTTCATATTGGTTACGACGCCGACCGTTCCATATATGGTAATCACTACCGTATCACCGATTTGAAATTTAGGTCGTTTTCTTTTTTTCACGGCCTCCCATCTCCTTATAGATACCTTTTTTACACTATATGCTGAAAGAACTTGGCATGCTCACTTCTTTCCTCTCACTTTTCATCCGTTCTTTTCGTCCATTCACGCTTAACCTTTCCCTAAGTTTTTCCCACGCTAAAAATCGTTCATAGAGCATATCATCTTCCCATTTTCAAAGGTCATTCTTATGGAATTTTTCTCCAAATGAAAATTTCTTTTCATATTTTACGACGGGCCATCACACATTTTTGTTTTCATATTGACCACTTATCCTATTGAGGAGTAAAATGAATCAAAAAATCGAACTTGTCTTCGTTCAAACAAATAACAGTACTAATAGAGTCTTACTTTTTCAGAAAAGGTTGGCTATTTACAGGACGAAGTAAATATTAGGAAGTCGAGTTTCGATAAGAAGTTTTTGATCCATGCGTAAAATCAATCCCGTGCTTATACGGTTTCAAAAAAGGGGGGATTTGATGGGAAAATCATTCTATCACTACATGATGAAATATAGGGAAGAACCGCCGAGGGACGATATTTCCCGTTTTGCCAATCATCTTTTCTTAGACCATAGCTTTCCGAAAAAATCGGAAGATTATCATGAGATTTCCAATTACTTAGAGATGAATGGCGATTATTTGAAAAGCATGTCCATATTTGATGAAGCCTGGGAGCTTTATAAACAGGATGAAAGAATAATTAGTTAATTGTCTAAGGAAACCGAGTACCTATCCAAAAGCCGTTTTTTTCAACGGCTTTTGGATAATGGATGGTTCTGAATGACAGCAGAAAAGATATATTGTACATGATGCAAAGTTATACATTTTGAGGAACTTTCTCATTTTGCTTGGTTGAACCAAGTTTCTCCACAATATCTCTCGCGATCCATACTCCACAAGCACTGGCTTGAGCTAAACCACGCGTAATACCTGCCCCGTCGCCAGCCGCATATAATCCAGAAATTTCCGTCTCAAAACGATCATTCAGTTTAGGACGAGCCGAATAAAATTTCGCTTCTACTCCATAAAAAAGAGTATGTTCTGACGCGATGCCCGGTGTAACATGGTCGAGCGCCTCGATCATTTCGATCAAGCTTTTCATCGTGTTGTATGGAAGCACTAAACCTAAATCACCCGGGACAGCTTCTTTTAAAGTCGGAGTAATAAAACCTTCTTTGATTCTTTTCAGTGTGGAACGTCGACCTTTTCGTAAATCGCCGTATTTTTGTACAATAATTCCGCCGTTTGACAACTTGTTGGCGAGGCTGGATACTTCGTGGGCGTATTCATTCGGCTGATCGAACGGATCTGAGAATGTATGAGACACCAGCAAAGCAAAATTGGTGTTGTTGCTTCCCAGTTTAGGATCTTTGTAGGCATGACCATTAGCCAACATCGTTCCCGTATGATTTTCCACTACTACATGTCCGGACGGATTACTGCAAAACGTTCGAACCTTTGTGCCAACAGAAGTATTAAATACAAATTTTCCTTCATACAGATGGGTATTGATTTCTTCCATGACAATGTTCGAAGTTTCCACTCGTACGCCAATATCCACTTGGTTATTGATCATTTTCAGACGACGCTTTTTCAATAATTTCGCAAGCCAAGTCGATCCATCTCTTCCTGGCGCCACCACCACTTTTTCAGCCGCAATCGTCGTTCCGTCTTTTAAAACGATCCCTTTTACTACATGACGATCTCCTTGTTTTTCCGTAGCCAGATCTTCTACTTCTTTTTTGAAAACCATCTCAATTTTGTCTCGCAAGTATTCATATATGCTTTTTAAAATGGCTAAGTTTTCTTCGGTGCCTAAATGGCGAACCTGAGCGCGCAGCAGCTTTAATCCTGCGGCATATGCTCGCCGTTCGATCGCTTTTACTTCCTCCGTTAAAGGATCGGTAATGGATTTCGTCGCACCATGTTTCAAATTAATGCTGTCTACATAATGAATGAGATCCAGTACGGTGGAATCAGGTAAATAGTCTGTCATCCAACCGCCAAATTCACTTGTTATATTAAATTTCCCATCCGAGTACGCCCCTGCGCCTCCAAACCCATTTGTAATAGAGCATGCAGGATAGCAGCCGGCAAATGATTTTTTGCCCACTGCCGGAGGACATTTTTCAATTTTTTTCTCCAAAATCGGGCAGTGCCTCCGGAAAATATCATGACCTTTATCGATTAACAAAATTTTCGCTTGAGGTAATTTTAACGACAGTTCATAGCAGGCAAATATTCCTGCCGGTCCTGCTCCAACGACAATGACATCGTATTTATGGTTCACATTGATCTCCCTCTTTCTCCGATCTTTCTACCACCACCTTACCAAATACCACCATTCTCGTCAACAAAATTACGAATAATAATTTCTTATAAAGAAATTATCATTCGTAAATAAAACGTTTCCTTGTAATTAAACTATAAATAATAATTAATAATGCCTTTATAAACGAATATTGTCTTTTTAGAGGCGAATCGGTTTTTAATAATAATTGAAAAACACTAATTGTACAATTATTAAATACACAGTATTATTATACCGAAATAAATAGTCTTAAATTTAAAAATTTTTGTAATTTTAGATGACTTGGATTCATTCTAACCCGTTCTGAAGAAAATTAAAAAAGACCCAGAATGTTTTTTTGTGTTAGAGAGATAATTGAATTAAGAGGTGTAGTAAACTTGAATGGCGTTTTAAACAAGTGGGATGTGAAAAGATTCACCCTTTTGATTGAGTTGAACAATCAAGAAGTACAGACTTACACAATAAGCAAGGACTTCAAAAGGGATGAATAAGTTTTATGGAAAAGTGGATTTAATCTTCAACTTGTTCAACTTTAATATAAGATAAAAGGAGAACACTTATATACGACTAATATGTGTTCTCCTATTTTTCAAACTTTTTATTTATCATTTCCTGCTTCATCATCATGGCCTGCCGTTTAAACGACATTCGCGAAAGCAAACTCCCGGAAGATTGAAAGGCTTCGTAAAGGTTGAGTGTTGAAACATTTTGTCAACCTATTCAGCCATCGCCGCCGCCTTTTAAGGATTTAGCGATTTATTTCGATGTACCGTAGCAAGTTGCCCCAATGATAATCAGCAATATAAAAAGGACAACGATGAGCGCAAACCAATGGTTGTATCCGCAACTAGAACCATAAGCATAAGGGAATCCGTAGCCAAAGCCGCTGCCGTATCCATAACCAGATCCAACTCCATATCCTACTGGTTCATATCCTGAAAAGCAATCATATCCATGGTGATCGTGCATACCTTTCACTCCTCGTTGATTGGGCTTTTTCTCTTACATTAGTTCAAAGTATGCATTTGCCCCATGGCAGGATTGGGTGTTAGCCTAAATTCATTCTTATCCGTTTCTGTTATTTCACTGTAACGGTAAGCAATACCTCTTCTCCGGCTGTTACAATATCATTTTCTTTTTTTGCAATGTTTTCAATCATATCGCCATTCGTCACGATGATGGGTGTGATGGTGGAATTCGCCTTTTCCCGTATTAAATTTAGATCAAATGTGATGAGAAGATCCCCTTTTTTTACTTTGTCGCCTTGGGAAACATGACTTTCAAACCCTTCCCCTTTCATCGAGACCGTTTCCAGCCCGACATGGATCAAGATTTCGGCCCCATTGGCGGCTTTTATTCCCACAGCATGTTTGGTTGGAAATATTTGCATGATATCACCGTCAAAAGGGGCCACTACTCTTCCGTCGCTAGGTTCAATAGCCATTCCGTCTCCCATCATTTTTTCAGAAAAGACAGGATCAGGCACTTCTTCAAGTGAAAGGATTTTGCCACTTACAGGTGTGTAAACATCTATTTCTTTTGACGGCTTCCCCTTTTTCCGGAATAGCCATTTAAACAAGACTGTTCATCCTTTCTCTTCTTTATCCTCAAACAAATATAAATAATCAGCGTATCCTTCTTCGGCCATTTTCTCTTTCGGAATAAATCGAAGAGCGGCGGAATTAATGCAGTAGCGAAGGCCTGTCGGTGCTGGACCATCATTGAAAACATGTCCTAAATGCGAATCAGCTGTTTTGCTCCGTACTTCCGTTCTGATCATAAAATGGCTAAAATCTGCTTTTTCGACCATCTCTTTTTCGTCAATCGGCTTTGTAAAACTAGGCCAACCGCAGCCAGCGTCATATTTATCCTTCGAGCTGAATAACGGCTTTCCGGAGATGATATCGACATAAATGCCATCTTCAAAGTGATCCCAATATTCATTTTGAAAAGGCGGTTCTGTTCCTTGATTTTGCGTTACTTCGTATTGAATCGGAGTAAGTTGTTTTTTTAATTCTTCTTTATTCTTCATTTTCATGATCCCCCCAATGGTTTTTGATAAACTGTTCCCGCCCGGATCCGATCACATAAGCGTTGTATCTGAGAGGAAATTTTTTATAAAAATCCTGATGGTAGTCTTCTGCAGGATAAAACGGTTTTGCCGGCAAAATTTCTGTTACAATCGGTTGAGAAAATTTACCGCTTTCTTCAAGCTTTCTTTTTGACTGCTCTGCTAGTTTACGCTGTTCTTCATTATGGTAAAAGATGGCTGTTTTATACGAAGATCCCCGATCATAAAATTGACCGCCGTCATCGGTTGGATCAATTTGCATCCAGAAAATATCGAGCAATTTTTCATAAGGAAAAAGTTCAGGATCATAAGTGATTTCTACCGCTTCACGATGCCCTGTCGTTCCACTGCAAACCTCTTCATACGTAGGATTTGGCTTATGGCCGCCTGTATATCCAGAAAAGATTTTTTCAATTCCCGGCAGTTGGTCAAACGGTTTGACCATACACCAAAAACAGCCACCTGCAAATGTCGCTTTTTCTAAACGTTTTTCGTTGGTCATCGGTCCTTCACCTCGTTTTCTTTCAAAATACCTTCTGCTACTTATTTTAGCGTTTTTTCTTAAAAAGAAAAGCAAAGCAACCGGACATGGAAAGATTCCCATTTCTTTTAATAGAAACAAAATTTTTCCGATCAATCCAACGTTTTCGTTAACCTGTGATATCCAATTAAAAGGCTTCTCATTACATATTCAGAGAAAGTGGAAATTCATTTTCATTTAAAGGTTTAAATGACGGGCATATCACACTTCTCGCCGGCGTACAATGACTTTGAAAGTGGAGGTGAAAAAATGAAAAATCGCAACTATTTTTTTCGTTCTGATCAAAACTTAGAACGAAAAACGCTTTTCCCTAATTATCCAAAATATCATATAGCTTCGAAACTGCTAGCCTCTTCTCCTCCTCTAGCGCATATCCGCTTTTTTCATGCTTCTCCCGATTCGCAGAAATTGGACATTTATGTAAATGAACGTATGCTTATGCGCCGGCTGACCTTTCAACAAATCAGCGAAACGATACTTTTTTCTCCCGGCCTTTATTTCGTCGACATATATCCCTCCGATAAAACGTGGGATCCATTAATCAGCGAAAAAATTCTATTATATCCTGGAGATCATGTGTTATTGGCCGTATGCGGGATGCAGAAAAAAGTAAAATTGATTCGATATCCGAGTGATTCCTTTGTTCCCCGCCACGAAACAAAGCTGCGTTTTATTCATTTATCACCTGATTCTCCGCCGATCGATGTAGTGACCGAAACCGGCGACCTCTTTTTTCAAGACGTTTCATTTAAAGAGGCAACCGAATATATCGGAATGACGCCCATGACTGCCGAGTTTACTTTCAAACTGGCGAACGGGTCTTATTCTTCTATACTGGAAATACTCCTGGATCCGGGGCGGATTTACACGCTGATATGCACGGGCTCCTCAAACAGCGAGATACCTGTTGATTTTCTGTTAATCATCGACCATTAGCGGCCGGCTGTCCCGCCGCTTTCCTATTGCTTTTTTCCAAAAAACATAATAGCATTATGTTTGTCTTTGGCGACGGGAAAACCCGGCAAGCCGGGGCTTATTAGGCAAAAGAAAGGAGCCCTCTCATGGATTATCTGCCCTCCGACTTTCTTCAAAAAATGAAAACATTGCTGAAAGAAGAAAGCGAAGCATTTTTCGCTACCTATAAACAAGAAAAAACATCCGGCCTGCGTATTAATCCGTTAAAAGTTTCTTTCGAACAATGGGAGGAAATTTCTCCGTTTGCGATGAATAAAATTCCCTTTGTGGAAAATGGCTATTATTACCGCCGGGAAGATGCTCCAGGAAAGCATCCTTATCATGCAGCCGGCCTATATTATATACAAGAACCAAGTGCCATGTTTGTGGCAGAGCAGCTCGAACTATCACAAGGAGATATGGTTCTCGATCTATGTGCAGCACCGGGGGGAAAAACCACTGCCATTGCCGCACGGCTCGGAAACGAAGGGGTTTTGCTATCAAACGAAATTTCGGCCAAAAGGGTCAAAGCATTATCAGAAAACGTCGAGCGTTTCGGACTGACAAACACGGCCGTGATAAATGAGACCCCGGAAAACCTTTCCACTCAGTTTGAAGAATGTTTCGATAAAATCATCGTGGACGCTCCGTGTTCTGGAGAAGGGATGTTTCGAAAGGACCCGGAAAGCTGCCAATATTGGAGCGGCGATTATGTGGAGTCGTGTCATCATTTGCAGCTGGAAATTTTGTCTCACGCTTATGCCATGTTGAAAAAAGGAGGCATTCTTCTCTACTCGACGTGCACTTTTTCTCCGGAGGAAAACGAGCAAACCATTGAACAATTTGTCAATACGTTTCCTGAGATGGAAATATTGCCGATTCCACACAGTCATGGTGTTTCCCCCGGTCGTCCGGAATGGACTAAGACGCATTTTTCCGACATTGCAAAGACGGCTCGCCTTTGGCCGCACCATCTCCAAGGAGAAGGACACTTCGTTGCAAAATTACGGAAAACAGGAGGAAATGAACATTCCGCCCCCATCATGAAAGGGGCAAAGTTGCCTAGGGCACAAGCCAAACTGTTTCAACAATTTATCGAACAAACCTTTGTTCACTTTCCTTTCGAATGGGACCGGCTTTTTTTGAAAAATGACCGCTTATATTTTGTGCCGGAACGAATGCCGGATTTGTCATCGTTAAAGACTGTCCGAATAGGACTTCCTATTGGAGAATTTAAGAAAAACCGTTTTGAGCCGCACCACTCTCTGGCGCTTGCCGTCCAAACAAAGGATGTACGGCACCATTTCGAACTCGAACAAAACGGAACGCTTTGGGAACGCTATTTGCACGGAGAAACGATTCAAACCGGAAAAGACCGGGGCTGGATACTGTTAACCATTCATGGCTTCCCGCTAGGCTGGGGCAAGGAAGCAAAAGGAATCATCAAAAATTTTTATCCAAAAGGTTTAAGACTGTCTTGAATAGACGTTGCTTAGTTTTTTATATTCATGTTTTTAAAAGGCAGCCATCCTTATGAAAAGGAATGCTGCCTTTCGTTGTCTTTACGGTTTCAGAACTACTTTAATGCAATGATCTTGATGATCATTAAATATTTTGTAAGCATTGGGTGCTTCGTCAAGGGATACTTTATGAGTAATAATCTCTTTCGGATCAAATTCTTTCTTCACTATTTTTTCAAATAGTTTCGGCATAATCGGAATGACCGGTGCTTGCCCCATTTTAATGGTAATATTTTTTATCCATAAGGCGCCTAATTCAAAATTATTGTAGTTGCCCCCATATACTCCCGTAATTTGAATCGTACCGTTTTTCCTGACAGCTTTTGCAGCAATTTTCAAAGGACTAAGGGTTCCGCCTTGCAGCTTCAATTTTTGCCCCACGAATTCAATCGGTGTTTTTTTCCGTCCATACCGACGGCGTCAATCACCTTGTCTGCGCCTCCTCGGGTGATTTCCTTTAGGTATTCCCCCATATCATCGTATTCAGCAAAATTAAACACCTCAACATGATTGATCTTTTTTGCGTGTTCTAAGCGATAATCCAAATAATCAACAGCTATCACGCGTTTAGCGCCTTTCATCCAGGCGAACTTTTGCGCCATCAATCCGATAGGTCCACAGCCAAGAACGATAACGGTATCACCCGGTTTCACATCGGCATTTTCCACACTCCAGTAAGCAGTAGGCAAGTCGGATAAAAAGAGAAGAGATTCATCTTCTAATTTACACGATTCTGGGATCACAAAAGGAGTAAAATTTCCAAAAGGGACTTTTAAATATTCAGCTTGACCTCCTGGATGGTTTCCGTACTTTTCTCCAAAGCCGAAGTACCCCCCTGAATCATAATATTCATTGGAATTATCGCATTGGCTCGTCATGCCGTGTTCACAATAAAAGCAATGGCCGCAAGCAACATTAAAAGGAACGACGACCCGATCTCCCTTTTTTACTTTCGTCACTTCAGGACCAACTTCTTCCACAATGCCCATTGGTTCATGACCAATCACGTAACCTTTCGGCAACGAAGAGTTTCCTTGATAGAGATGAAGGTCTGACCCGCAAATGGCGGTAGTTGTAATTCGAACAATCACATCGTCTTTTTTTGATTTTTTGGATCCTCTACTTGTTTTACCTCTACATGATTAGGCCCTTGATAGGTTACAGCTTTCAACTCAACCCAACACTCCTATCCAAAAATTAGTTCCAACCACTGTGATTGATTTATGGATCGTTAATGTGGAAGGAATAATAGAAGTGTTTTCCGCAATACTTTTCTTCATTCAGACAAACTAAGAACGGTCTGTCAAAAAAGGAACGGAAAAACGGTACTAGTAGTAGTATAAGATTGTCGTCAAACAGTTGGTGCGAATTTAAAAAACCACTCCATTTAAAGGAGCGGTTTTGTATGGTTTCATGTCAGTTTTCCTCTTGTATCAAAAAGGAGAGCAATCATTTTCCTTTTTTGATGACTGTCGTCTTTTTTTCATTCATTGCACGGGAACGAGCAATGTGAACGAGATTCGATCTTTAGGAAGATTAAATTCATTTACCCGTATGCTGACATTGTTCTTCAGATTCATTCTTTTTGTGGAGACATAAATCATTTTTTGGTTAGGGAATATCCGTACCCAATCCGGAAAATGATATGATTCTTGGGCAATTTTCAGTACATAGGAAGGCGGCAAATGTAACTCGCCAAGCGACATTCCCTTTTGTTTTAATACGATATCTCCATTTTTCAACGCTTTCGGTTCAAACGTCATATTAAAATGAACCGATGTAGAAAAAAGGTCTAATTTTCCGGTTAATTCGACATCGTCCTTTAGATTCACATAATAATCAATGGGAGTGTCTCCTTTTTCTTTCGCAATATACGAGTTAATCACTTTATTCAGATCCTCTTTATTCGTTTCCAAGTGAAATGGAATCGTTTTGCCTACGTTTTTTTCCTTAGGAATTTCTCCTTGATCCACTGGCCAGAAAATAAGGCCGATGAAGACGATGATGATGAAAAGGACCAAGCCTAATAAAAGAAAAAAAGCTCTTTTCCACTTATTTGCACTCATTTACTGTTTCTCCTCTTTCTCTAACACTATTTTCCCATTTGTTAATTCTTCTAGCTTTCTCCCTTTGATAGTTTGATAGATCCGATTAGCCATCAATTGGTACCCTTGATCATTCGGATGAAAATGATCATTGAATAATAAATTTTCTTTTTGACGGTAAAAAATATCATCAATGCTAACAAAAACGGCGTGAGGAAATTTTTTTACCACTTGTTTGCTGGCTGCATTCCAATGATAAATCACTTGATTAATTTCCCTTATATCGGAAAACCATTCTAAAAATGGATTGTAAATACCGATAAGGACGATCCCTACATGAGGATTGTATTGACGTATTGTCTTGAAAATGGCAAACAGCCGCTGTTGATAAGGCTTTTCTTCTTGTAGAAACACGTTTGCGTTTAAATCCATGAAATGATCTCGAAGGATTTTCATTACATCATTTCCACCGATTGTAATAAATACCATATCCGCTTTTTCTATGGCTGATTTCATTTGCCTTGTCTTTAAGCGTTCGAGCAGCTGATCTGATCTCGTCCCTTTAATTCCATAATTTTGAAATTTAGCACTTTTTACCATTTTCAATTTTTCCAAGTCTTTTTTCAAATAGGGAATATAACCACCTTTATTCGTACTGTCACCTACCCCTTGGGTTAAGGAATCCCCAATGGCAACCACCTTCAAATCTTTAGGTACCACTTTTTCGGTTTGTGACTGAACCGTTTTTTCGGATCCTCCTATATAGGAACAACCGGCTACCGGAAAAAGCAAAAGAAAAGCGAAGAAAATATAGGCTGCCGATTTCACTGAATGGTCTCACCTCGCTGCAGATAAAATCTTAGCTGTGGGTTCCACTATGAAAATAACATATTATGATGTTCATAACGGAAAAGTTTCACTTTATTATAACACGATAAAAAGTTTCCTAAATAAGATTTCCGTACCATTTCGGGTATTAACTCCAAATCGATGCAGCCAAACCACCTTTTCAACCAAAACACTCCCTTCGTTTCAAACCGAAGAATGAACAATTCAAAACATTTCCTCATTTTCCAAAACTCATCCGGAAACGTCGGAAAAGGCTCTGCGTCATTACGATTGCAACGACTGTGCCGTACACAATCACCATGTTGATTGATGATTCTGTTAAAAGCAGCCCCTTGCGTTTCATAGAAAGGACATTACCAAATGGCCAAAATAATGTCGTATACTTCATAGGATGAATAAGGAAAGGAAATGGTGAAATAATTCATACCATATATCTATCCATACAGACAAAATCGAGTAGGAGGGAGCGATTAACTCCCGTCCTCTCACACCACCGTACGTACGGTTCCGTATACGGCGGTTCAATTAAGATAATTGACGCAAGTCTTTATAACTTCCGTGAATAGCTGTTCTCTTTATGCCAGTGGTCACTCCACCCTCCAAGAGGTCTCCCACGGGATTCACCGCTTCCTCCCTCAAGTGAGGTACTACGTTTTCTGTGTTCATCATGACTCACTGAATACCAAGGGCTATTCTCTCTTAATTGTTCGGTCCTTCTTAGTTGTTCTAGACCAACTAATACTATGACCTCTGCTGACTTCTGACGGTTCAGCTACTTATCACTAAGTAGGTTATGAAGAGTACTTCACATATCCGCCAGACCTCCCCGGGTAAGTACATGCACTTTCACACCATCTATCCGCCTCATTTACTCGATATGACCTTCGACAGAAAGAGCTTTGTTTTGTTATGCAAACTCACTCAATCATACCTAGCCTTATATGAGGTTCGTGTTCCTCGGACCGGTGTTTTGCCTCCAGCTTCCTTCAGATTCCGCGTCACCACGGACACCCTTGCTCTTGGCTAACCTCTACTTCTGTCTTCGGGGTTCGGGACTTACACCCTATAGTTCATGTACATGCCGGGCGCACATACAAAAAAGAGTGCATGGCTTCCTGCACTCTTTGTAGATTCATTTGCACAAAACGTGGAATCATATCCGCAAATGTCTTTTGATTTTGTATAATTGAAAAATAGGATTATGCATTGTTTTTCAGGATACTGGATCCGTATAGTTGTTCATAATCCGGCCATCTTAAAACTTTTTTCAAGTAATCGCGAAACGAATAGAACGGCCGTGGATTCTGAGCATAGTAGATTCTGGTCATCATGGTCTCTAAACGAATTCTTACGCCAACATAGAAAGGGTTATCCTCCTCCAATACAGGAATTTCACTGATTTTTACCCTTTGGCCTTTCTTTGTCTGAAACTCAATCGCTTTGAGTATCAAAATATCATCCTCTTTTAACCCGTTTATTTTTATTATACTCCATTTTGAGCTTAAAAGAATGCATAATGACCTAAAAAATTTCTTTTCTTTTTCTTTTTCTTTTTAACTTAAATTGCAATATTAAATGCAACAAGTATTGAAAGACCAGATAACCCATGATTAAGTAGAATCGGGACACTCTGCGCGACTTGACGTGGAGTGGCGGGCATGGTAGCCTGGTTGGCCCAGCCAGTACCGTATACCTGGCTTCATGGCTGGTAGCCATGCCCGCAGAGGCTCTTTGTCAAGTTGCTAAAAACCAACCCTTTGGGTTAGCTGGCTTAAGGTTAAGAAGCTAAGCCAGCTAACTCTATTTGGAAACACTCCTCAGGTGTACGATAATTGAGGATCTTCCTTGGAAGATGGTTACACCAATTTTCAACATAGGTAATGGTTTCGTCTGCCACAGAGGAAATGGGTCTCCCCTTTGGTATGAAGCGCCTAATAAGGCCATTATGACGCTCGTTGGTTCCTCGTTCACAGGATGTGTAAGGGTGTGTAAAATAAACCTCTGTTAGATCTTTTTCAACACTAAGGCCGAGGTCAGCAAATTCAGAACCGTTATCAGCCGTAATGGTTTTAAACACTTTAGAGAACCGATTACCATAAGACACTTTCAACTGAGATATGACTTCTGAAACGGATAGACTATCCTTGGCTGTCACTCTCAAAATTATTTCTTTACGGGTTTTGCGCTCAGTAAGAGTCAATAAGGCCTGATCTTTAGTCTTCTTGCCTATAACCGTATCAATTTCCCAGTGACCAAACTCTTGGCGTTCATTGACTTCAATTGGTCGCTCATCGATACTGCGTCCTAAGATCTTCTTATTCTTCCGGTTACGTTTTTTCTTGGTGTTCAGGGTAATTTTCATAGGTAGGTCAATGTTTTTAACGCCTATAAGTCCTAGATCAATATAGTTATAAAGGGTCTTGGTGCAAACCATTTTGTCTTTGAATTTCCCATCACGTTTGGCTCTCCCACATACCGCATCAGGAGACCATTTCTTATCAAGGATCTGAGTTTCGGCATACTTAATAAACTCGATGGCATCGTCTAGTTTTAGCTTGCGGCCACAGGCTTTCCTGTTTCTCTCATAGAGAAGTTGACCTGTGTCTGGAAAATAGACATGAACAATTTTCCCGTTGCTTTTTCTTTGTGGCACTGTACCTCTTCTTAACTCACGGGAGATGGTGCTTTTGTGACAACCAACATAATCTGCAATCTCCTGTTGAGTCTTACCAGCAGCGTGTAAGGCCGCAATTTTCCCACGGTCATAAGCCGTTAAGTGTTTGAAATGCCGAGCTCCTATGGTAGAATTAGTAATTGCCATAGATAAATCCTCCGTATCGATATTGTTTTAGTCGACTTAATCATACGTGGTTTATCTATGGTTTTTCATTTTTTATGCTTGTTGCATTTGATTATACAACTAGCCTTTTTCTTTTTAAAAAAATTTGGAAAAAAGACCTCCATGTTCTTTATCGAAGGAAAAGCAGCAGCCATCTGTTTACGCCAAAATCGTGCGGTCGTTGAGCAATTTTTCACCTTTTATCTTCTGGAATTCTTCCAACAGTTTTTCGACCGTTAATGTCCTTTTTTCTTTTTCATCGGCTTCAAAAATAATTTGTCCCTTGTCCATCATAATTAAGCGATTGCCGAGATCGATAGCTTGCTGCATATTATGCGTCACCATGAGAGTCGTCAAATGGAACGTTTCGACGATCCTTTTCGTTAGGTGGGTGATCAGTTCCGCTCTAGATGGATCAAGGGCTGCAGTATGTTCATCGAGCAATAAAATTTCGGGTTCCGTAAATGTAGCCATTAACAAAGACAAGGCTTGCCGTTCCCCACCTGATAAAAGCCCCACCTTTGCTTGCAGCCGATTTTCCAATCCCAATTCCAGCATTTGCAATTTTTCTTTAAACAGTTCTTTTCTTTTTTTAGTCACTCCGATCGATAATGTACGTCTTTTCGTACGATTGTAAGCAATAGCGAGGTTTTCTTCAATGGTCATGGACGGAGAAGTACCCGCCATAGGATCTTGAAACACTCTTCCGATTTTCCTTGCCCGCTTATGTTCAGGAACGTTGGTGACATCAACTCCGTTTAAACGTACAATCCCCAAATCAGGAGCTAACTTTCCGGATATGATATTCATTAAAGTAGATTTTCCCGCTCCATTGCTGCCGATCACGGTGACAAAATCCCCTTTTTTCAATTGTAGATCAAGGTGATGTATCGCTACTTTTTCATCAGGAGTTCCTTCATAGAAAACTTTATAGATTTGATTTAATTCCAGCATCTGTTTCACCTCGATCCGTTGCTGCACGTATCCTCATCAAAACCCGCTGCTTCTTCATTTGATGTCTTCGATACTTTTCAATCAATTGTGGAACGATTAACGCTAGAACTACGATTGCAGCTGTAATCAGCTTCATATCCCCCGTATCGAAAAATTGAATGCGAAGTGCCAGCCCAATAATGATTCGGTAAATAATCGCACCAACGATAACCGCCGCAGTGGCTCGAATAATAGTTTTGTCGCCGATGATCGCTTCGCCAATAATGACTGACGCCAAGCCTATGACGATCATCCCGATTCCCATGCCAATATCGTTAAAACCGTTGTATTGAGCGATCAATGCTCCCGAAAAAGCAACAAATGCGTTGGAAAGACCAAGTCCTAACACTTTCAACCAATCAGTGTTCGCCGAGAACGTTTTGATCATATTTTCGTTGTCTCCTACAGCACGAATGCTTAAACCAATTTCGGTTCGCATAAACCAATCGATCAATTTTTTCATACAGTAAGCCAGCACTAGCATAATGATGAATATACCCCACGTTTTCGGAACATATGCGCCAAGACCCGCCAACTCCAGCCAATGGTTGATCGCTTGGTCGATTCCTAGATGATTCCACCACTTGGAAATGATCGTGATGACCGTATCTTCAGCCAGTAAAGGAACATTTGGCTTTCCCATGATGCGAAGGTTAACGGAATAAAGAGCCGTCATCATTAAAATCCCGGAAAGCAGCGGATTGATCTTTCCTTTTGTGTGCAAGAGGCCTGTTATACATCCAGCTAAAAAGCCGGCAAGAAATGCACAACCTGTTGCTATAAAGGGGTTTATTCCGGAAACGATCATAACGGAAGCCACTGCACCTCCAGTCACGAAGCTTCCGTCAACCGTTAAATCGGGAAAGTCTAATATGCGAAAAGAAATGTACACTCCCAATGCCATAATGGCGTAAATGACGCCTGCCTCTACAGACCCAAACAAAGAAGTAAACATGCTCATCCCTCCAAGAAGCAGTCAAACAAACTGCTCTGTTCACCCTTGCCGTTCATCAAACATTATTGAATCAATTCCGCTTCTTTTTTCCACTCGTCTTTGATGGGAATATTCATGGCTTTCGCCGCCTTTTCATTGATGACTAATTTCAGCTTTGACGGTGGTTCAACGGATATGTCACCCGGCTTCTTTTCCCCTTTTAAAATTTGTGCGGCCTTTTTTCCAGCCTCATAGCCTATATCATAATATTCAAAACCATAAGCAGCGAAACCTCCTCGTTTAACAGAATCCAGTTCTCCTACAAATAGCGGAATATCGTGGTCATCCGCTACTTTGATGACGGATTCTAATGCCGAAACAACGGTATTATCCGTGAATATATAGAGCAAATCCGCTTTGCCGACCAGCGATTCCGCCGCTTGCTTCACGTCAGAAGAAGTCGAAACCGTAACGGGAACTATTTCCAATTTGTATTTCTTTGCTTCTTTTTTTACTTGATTGATTTGCGCCACTGAATTCGGCTCTCCGGCATTGTAAATAACGCCCACTTTTTTTCCTTTAAATTGTTCCGCCATAAATTGAACCGTTTTCGGTATCGCTTCAGGATGCATATCCGTTGTACCTGTTATATTGCCTCCCGGTTTTTCCATCGATTTGACTAATCCGCTTCCGACGGGATCAGATACCGACGTGAAAACGATTGGTATCTCTTTTGTCGCATTTAAGGCGCCTAATGCGCTAGGAGTTGAGTTGGCAAAAATTAAATCAACGCCCTCGCTCGCAAAATTGTTGGCAATCGTCTGGTTGTTATTTTGGTCTCCCTGCGCAATCTGAACATCATATTTTGCCGAAATCCCCTCATCTTTCAGTGCTTTCTTGAATCCTTTAAACGCATTGTTTAAAGAAGGATGCTCCACAATTTGCGTAACACCGATCGAATACGTTTTCTCTTGTTTGGACCCGCTTTTTCCGCTACTTGTTTCTTTGCTGCCGCATCCACTTAAAAGCAGGGTACTGACTAGACCTGCAGCTAGAATCCCTTTCCACTTCCTTTTCACAAAAATTCCCCCATTCTTTTTTGCTCAAACGCTGTTATGTATTAAAATTATGAAGTACAATATTCACAAAATCAAGTATTTTAAAAATTTTATAAAAATAATGATTTTTTTGATCGATTTTTTAGAAATTAAAAAAGCAGCGGAAGAAACCGCTGCAAATCGTTTAAGATCGGCTAAAAAGAAGGAATTCATAATCATATGGATTTTGTTCGTCTTTTATTCCTTTTTTCTTTTCCTCAATCCGCCACTCGCTCCAGTTCACTTCCGGAAAATACGTATCGCCAGCAATATGGTGATGGATTTTTGTTATATACATTCGTTTTGCATGAGGAAGGAAGATACGAAAAATTTCGGCTCCTCCAATAATAAAAATTTCTCCGTACTGATCGTTCATCGCCAGCACTTCTTCCGGAGAATGTACAATCGTGCAGTTGTCCGCCCGAAAACTGCGGTTTTTGGTCAGCACCACATTTTTTCGCCCGGGCAGCGGCTTACCAATCGATTCAAACGTCTTTCGCCCCATCACAATCACATGTCCCATCGTCGTCCGCTTAAAAAACTTCAAATCCTCAGGCAATCGCCAAGGCAATCGGTTCTCATTGCCAATGACGCCGTTTTCATCCATCGCTACAATTAACGAAATCATACGCTCACAACACCCGGAATATGTGGATGTGGATCATATCCTTCCAATCGAAAATCTTCATATTGGAAATCAAAAATATTTTTCACTTCCGGATTTAGGATCATTTTCGGCAGCGGACGCGGCTCGCGTGTTAATTGCAGCTTAACTTGTTCAAGATGGTTTAAATAAATATGAACGTCTCCAAAAGTATGAATGAACTCGCCTGGTTTTAAGCCGCAAACATGAGCGATCATCATCGTTAAAAGAGCGTAAGAAGCAATATTAAACGGAACACCAAGAAAAACATCTGCCGACCGTTGGTATAATTGACACGATAATTTACCGTCGGCCACGTAAAACTGAAATAAAGCATGGCATGGAGGCAAGGCCATTTTCTCAATTTCTGCTGCGTTCCAAGCACTAACGATCAATCGTCTCGAATTAGGGTTTGTTTTAATTTGCTCGATCACTTGAGAAATTTGATCCACTGTTTGGCCATCCGCACCCCTCCAAGAACGCCATTGATAACCGTAGATCGGTCCAAGGTCGCCGTTTTCATCGGCCCATTCGTTCCAAATCCTTACGCCATGCTCCTGCAAATAGCGAACATTCGTATCTCCCCGCAAAAACCAAAGCAATTCATAAATAATGGACTTTAAATGAAGCTTTTTCGTTGTCAAGAGAGGAAAACCATCTTCCAGAGAAATTCTCATCTGATAGCCAAATGTACTAATGGTACCTGTGCCTGTCCGGTCATCTTTCTTTATTCCATTGTTTAAAACATGTTCAATTAACTCTAAATATTGTTTCAAGAACTCCACCTCGATTCTTCCTGTTGCAATTTGATTGTACCAAAAGCGAGTCTAATCAGAAAATACTTTTCATATAATATCACAGAGAGTCTGTCTTAGATAGCGAAAGTGTTTTTTCTTTTTTTCTCCGTCCCTAATAAAAAAAATCCCCACACAGTGGGGAGACAAATGAATGTGCTATTTAATTTTTTATCCAATTTTTCAAAACCATGTTGATCAAACAGATATATCAGCAACATAAAAATGGCTTTTTTCCATATCTACGAAATATTGATAGGTTTCTGGTGCATGTTGGCGCAAGTAAGCCTTTGTTTGGCTGTTTAAATAATACATAGCAAACGTTTCTGCAAAATATTCTTCCTGATAATCGATAAAATAAGATTGATGCGGAAAAAGAACAGGGGCTTCTTTTTTCCAGATAGCATGGAAACGCAGGTCGCCGAAAGGATCGTTGTAAATATAGCGATCAACCGAATGCCCGAGTTCATGAAGTTCCAAACTAACAGAACCGTGCCCTTTTCCTTTTTCGCTGCATCCAATTTTGGCGAGCACCCACTTCGATCCCCCTATTCCAGGGACATTATCCCATTTCACGTTGTGATTTGCATATCCGCGGGGACTCTCTCCTTTTAAATAGGAAGCAGTAGGAATATCAGTTAATTTCCCATTAAAAAGATAAATCTTGATTCCTGCTTGATCTATTTTTTTTAATAGAGTCGGAGGAAGATGATCCAAGTGTCGGATCATTTTCTCCGCATCTATGGGCTGTCCGATTTTTTCAGGAAGTACGACAATATCTCCCAATGTCTGTTTCGAACGAAGGCTAATATTGTTTACTAGATGAGAATTTTTTAGAAACATGCCTGTAATAGAGGCATTTGTATGCGGGTGAAGCGGCCACACAGACAGTAGCAAAAAGAGTAGAGAAATGATCAAGATACGTTTCATGGCCATCGCCCTCCCCTATTAAACTACATTCATTGTATCATAGAATAAGAGAGCGAAGAGCAAGCCAACTTCTTGAACCTTTTCCATATTATGATGATTTTCCCTATTCTTTTCTAGTTCACCGCGCGTCCATCACCTAATCTTCATCTTTGACATCCAAGTCTTCCGGAATCGGTTCATTGTACCATTCTTCCAACTGTTTTTTTAATTTTTCCATTTGTTCTAAATGAGTATTGAATTGATCTTTATAAATTAAATACTGTTCTCCGTCAAAAACAGCGCGGATTTTATTATGAAGTATCAAGCTTTCAATATACTTTTCCGGCAATGATAAATAATCCGCTGTTTCTTTTATCGTTAAATACATCCTTTCGCCTCTTTCTATCAATCTCTCTAATGCACCCATTCTGTACCACACTGACAAAAGGGTATTTCGTTCCATCATTTCTTTCTTAATATATGGGTTGCAAAGGTCAATATAAAACATAGGAGTATAAATGCGAAGAAATAAACATGCTCAATTTCAATATGGAAAACACTTAAGAGCATTTTTATGGATATAAAAACAATGATGACGTAAGCGGTAGTTTCCAGTTCTGGAATACGATCAATGAGCCGCAAAAACAACCCGGCGACTCCTCTCATCATCAGAACTCCCAACATTCCGCCAATCAACAGGACCCATACTTTTTCACTGATTCCGAAAGCTGCCAAGATGCTGTCAACAGAAAAAGCCGCATCCATCATCTCCACGGCCGCTACTGTACCCCAAAATGGCCCGAACAACTTGATTAATAAGCCATTTTTCTTGATCCCGGTAACCTCTTGATCCACTTTTTCGCCCATACTCTTATCGACAAAGTAATGGATAGACAACCAGGCAAGATAAAGTGCTCCAAGTACTTTAATCCACCATAGCTTAATTAAATAAACACCGATCCCAATGGCAATAAATCTTAAAAGATATGCACCAATCAGTCCGTAAAACAGCGCTTTTCTTCTTTGGGCACCGGGAAGATGGCGAACCATCACCGCTAATACTAAAGCGTTGTCGGAAGAGAGAAGCCCCTCTAAAACAACGAGAGTACCGATCAGTCCCCAGCTTACGGGATCCGTTAACACTTCCATCCACATGTCCCATTCAAAAAATTGTGCATAAGTCTTTGTGATGTCTTGAATTATCTCTGACATGAAGAGCCTCCTGTAATAAACAATGATGGGTTAGGATGTTTTCATCCCTATCATCTATTGCGTTCATTTGATTTTTCCGTAATAAAAAAATTCACTCACCTATATTCTAATCGGAAAAGACAAATATCCTGAAAGGTTAGTAAGTGAAAAAGGATGCCTATTCGACATCCTTTCTCCATTAATCGCAAAACTGATGAAGGGCATTCGTTAAATTGGTAACGATGTCTTCAACCTCATGGTATTCGATATCTTCCCTCGGAATAAAGTGAACAACTTCTTTGCCTTTTAATATGGCCATGGACGGCGATGAAGGCTCATAGCCTGTAAAATATTCCCGCATTTTGGCCGTAGCTTCCCGATCTTGTCCAGCAAAAACCGTCACCAAATGATCCGGCTTTTTCTCTGATTCTGCGATCGCCTTAACGGCTGCAGGACGAGCAAGCCCCGCAGCGCAGCCGCACATAGAATTGACAAATACTAGTGTCGTTCCTTCTGCTTGGTCCATGAAATGAACGACTTCTTCCGGTGTGATCAACTCTTGAAAACCGGCGTCCACCAATTCCTGTCTCATCGGCTTCACTAATTGTTTCATATATTCTTCATAAGCATTCGTCATTTCTTTTCCTCCGATTTTTCATTTTTTCGGGCTTCGGTCATTTGTTTCCAAACAGAACCTTTTCCCTCTTGTCCACCTTCTATTCGTTCGATTGCCATTTTAATCTGCATTTGCACTTCAAACTCCGGATCATTTTCCGCCGCTTTTAATGCCGGAAGGGCCGTTTCATCTCCGACTTCATATAAATACATGGCGGCACGCCATCGGACAATTTTGCTTTTATCCTTCAGAGCTTCACACATTGCAGGGATCGCTTCTTTAAATCCAAGGTCGGATAAACAATCTCCTGCTGTTCGGCGGACGGCCACCACCGGATCTTTTAACGCTTTATACAAAAGCGGCAATACTTTTTTATCTTTGATCATGCCTACATAGACCACTGCAAGTCTGCGAATGGCTACTTTATCATCGTTCATCGCTTTTTCAAGCAAGGGCAAATCGTCCAATGTAGGATCTTCCATTCGTTCCAACAGCTGATACCGCTTCCGCCAGTCCGATTCATCCAACATCTCGGGTGTCAACTTGACCCGTTCTGGCCTATACTCACTTTGACGTTCTCCTTGTCGGGCGCGATCAACGAGCGCATCCAGCCTTTCCCGGGTGTAAAGTGCGGTGATTTCTTCTATCATACTTTTTCCAATTTCATCCATATCCCCATACCGAACACCGTAATCTTTCCAAGTACGCTGCAGAACAAAATTGTCGCCATCTTGCTGAGCAGCTTCAAAAGCTTTAAGGAATTCCTGAGGCAGTCCAAATCGTTTTTCTTCTTGACCGTCATTTAATTTAATCTGCAATGGAATACCTTTAAACATTTGAACCGATACTTTTACTTCCCCAAAATGTTCATTGGCCGTTCTCTTTTCGGGCTTGGTTTCCACTTCTTCGCCAAATACGCGTCGTACTTTCGGCAAAATTTCTTGCCAATCATATTTTCCATTTCGTTCCACTGCCAAGAAATCTGCCACGTGATAAACGCCTTTTACCCCATCTATCTTTAATATGTCAGCGATGACTGGGGGCGCATCACTACTTTGCTCTTTCTTGTAATTATGGCTTTTCCCCGAGGGAAGTTCCTCATCCAATATAATTTTCATTGTATTAGGGCTAGGCGTAGGTTCTATTGCCACAATTTTCAAGTTTCTTCCTCCCCTCATCGAACCGGAAAATTCGTAACAATGCCATTGTATCATAAACGAGAGACAACCAATGAATGATTTGTCTATTAGGCTAATTCCGAAAGATAGCTCCACCGTTCAATCAAAAATTCGAGCTGTTCGTTTAATTGATTTAGTTCCTCCATGATCGACTGTGCCTTTTCAAAATCGCTTCCGGTTGTTTCTAGTTGTTGTTGCAACTCTTTGATCTTGTTTTCTGTATCCTCAATTTTGTCTTCAATTTCCTCCCATTCTTTTTTTTCTAAATACGTCATTCTTTTCTTTTCGGATTTTGCTGCTTTAGGTTTACGTTCCTCTTTCAACGGTGGAGAAGGTTTTTTCGCTGCCTCCTGCTCGTTCAAATAGTCACTGTAAGATCCGTAATAGTGACGTATGTTCCCCTCTCCTTCAAAAACGAGCAGCTCTTTGGCCGTTTTATCCAAAAAATAGCGATCATGGGAGACCGTTATGACCACGCCGGGAAAATCCTCCAAATAATCTTCCAACACCGTTAAAGTTTCCGTATCAAGATCATTCGTTGGTTCGTCTAAAAACAGCACATTGGGCTGTGACATTAACAGTTTTAATAAATAAAGCCGCCGCTTCTCGCCTCCGGACAGCTTTCGAATCGGCGTTCCATGCGTGTTCATCGGAAAAAGAAATCTTTCCAGCATTTGGGCGGCTGAAATGCGTTCACCGCTTTTTGTTTCAATCACTTCTGCTTCTTCTCGAACATAAGCGATGATCCGCTTATTTTCATCCATGTCGGTACGCTCTTGTGTGTAAAAAGCGATTTTAACGGTTGATCCAGTCACCAATTCTCCTTCATCCAAAGGAATTTTCCCAGCCAAAATATTTAAGAAGGTAGATTTGCCGCTCCCGTTTCGTCCGACAATCCCGATGCGGTCATGCGGCTTCACAATCCAATCAAAATTTTTCAATATGACCTTGTCGCCGAAAGCTTTAGAAGCATGTTTTAATTCAAACACTTGTTTCCCGAGGCGGCTTCCTTTCAATTGAATATCGAGCTGCTCTTTTTTGACGCGATTTTCCACTTTTTCTTCGAGCTTTTCAAAGCGTTCAATCCGTGCCTTTTGTTTTGTGGATCGTGCTTTAGCCCCTCGTTTTATCCACGCCAATTCTCTTCTGTACAAATTGCGGCGTTTTTTCTCCAGAGATTCTTCCTGTTCTTCACGCACCGCTTTCGCTTCCAGATAATCTTGGTAATTTCCTTTATAAAGAAAAATGTTTCCGTTTGCCAATTCAAACATTCGATTGGCAGTCGCATCGAGAAAATAGCGATCATGTGTAACAAAGAAAACAGATTTCGGATATTTGTTCAAAAAATCTTGAAGCCATTGAATCGTTTCAAAATCAAGATGGTTCGTTGGTTCGTCCAAGATCAGCAAATCAGGTGTTTCAATCAATACTTGCGCCAGGGCAACCCGTTTCTTTTGCCCTCCGGAGAGAGTCGCAATTTTTTGATCAAAATGATCGATCCCCAACTTCGTTAAAATCGTTTTGGCATTCGTGTTTGCTTCCCAAGCGTTCAGTGCGTCCATCTTTTTTTGTAGTTCAAACAATTTTTCCGTTAATTCCATCTTTTGCGGATATTTTTCTAGCAGCGACACGGTTGCTTCATATTCTTTTAAGAGACGGATCACCTCGGCTTCACTTTGGAAAATTTGATCTAAAACGGTTCGATCTCCTATTAGTTCCGGTTCTTGAGGAAGATACGCAATAGAATAATCATTCGGTGCGGATATCTCCCCTTCATCCGCAACGTCCTTTCCTGCGACAATTTTCAATAACGTCGATTTTCCTGTGCCGTTCACCCCGATTAACCCGATCCGTTCTTTTTCACCGATGGTAAATGAAATATCTTGAAACAATACTTTATCCCCATATGATTTAGACAAATGTTCAACGGATAAAATTTTCATATTCAACGTACAGGAGCCCTCCACAGCGAAAGGGGATGGTTGGCAGAAGCGTTCGCCAAATTTTCTCCTATACTTCCTCCTTTCATCTGAACGTAACGATAGCCTTTAAGAAAATGATTCTATCGTTTGCGACAATCCCCAATTTGGCGGCGAGGAATGCTCCGGCCTGTAAACAGAAACCATTTATATGAAACGTAAAAAACAAACATTTTTGCCGCTATTCTTTGAAATGACAGAATCCTTTCACGGAAAAGAACGATTATACATGCAGTAATCCGTCCGGTTGAACGACTTTCTTGATGAATAAACACGAGTGAATGATTCTCAATGGACATTTTAATCAAATTTCGAAATCCAAAAGGAATCCATTGTCGTGATATCAATCTTGAAGAGTCGCAACAAAAAATTCGATCAGTTGTTGCAAATCGTCCATCATGTCTTCCGTAATTAATCGTTCAAAACGGACCACTAATTCACACGATTTTCCCGACAAAGAAGAATCAATGTTTCTTGTTTCGAACATTCTTGGTTGTCCCCATGCTGCTTTCCATTTTCGGATTCTTTCTTTCGTCACGTCTTGCTCACTTCCGGAATAAACCACTTCAAGGAATGCTCCGCGTTGTTCGGCAGCCCCGTTGGCAAGCAATTCAGCGGACAACTGTTCCAAACGGGCATAAAGTCGGAAGGTGGCAAGAATATTCGAGCGCTCCTTTAATGAAAAGGAAAGCGAATATTTTCTCGAAAGCCGAGCTAAGTCTATAATATCATTTCTCTCTTTTATGGAGATGACTCCATTTAAATCCAAATCATAGAACAATCCTTCCGCCACTACTTTCATATTGTCAAAAGCCGTTGGATCAAACATGCCCTCACCTCTTTTTCACGCAAACAGTAAAAGAAAGAACCCAATAGGCTCTTTCTGTTAAAATAAACCGATCGCTCTTCCTTGTTCATCGACATCCATTTGATTGGCAGCAGGATGTTTGGGAAGGCCGGGCATGGTCAACACGTCTCCTGTCAGCGCGACGATAAAACCAGCACCTAATTTTGGCAGCAGCTCCCGTACGTGGATGACAAAGTCTCTTGGACGACCTAATTTTTCAGGATCATCCGATAAAGAGTATTGAGTTTTAGCCATGCAAATCGGCAAACCACTCCAACCATTCTCTTCAAACTCTTTCAATTGTTTGCGAGCTTTTGCCGAAAACTCAACCCCTTTTCCGCCATAAATCGATTGAACAATGGCCAAGATTTTTTCTTCCAAGCTTTGTTCAAGGGAGTACAGAGGACGGAAAGAATGATTGGACTGCTCGATCACTTTTAACACTTTTTCCGCCAAATCCAAGCCTCCTTTTCCGCCTTTTTCCCACACTTCCGTTAAGGCCACAGGGATTTGTTTTTCGGCACACCATTGAAAAAGTTCATTGATTTCGTTTTCCGTATCCGTTATAAACCGATTCACCGCTACGACAAGAGGCAGGTCAAATTGCTGGATGGATTCAATATGTTTTTGCAAATTCGCGATGCCTTTTCTTAAAGCGGACAGGTTTTCTTGATTTAATTCGCTTTTTCCTTGTCCGCCGTGCATTTTCAAGGCACGGATTGTCGCGACAATCACGACGGCATCCGGTTGAAATCCGGCAGCGCGCGTTTTGATATTGAGAAATTTTTCAGCTCCCAAATCAGCACCAAATCCTGCTTCTGTCACGACCACGTCCGCAAGTTTCAACGCAGCTTTTGTGGCCATTACACTATTGCAGCCGTGGGCAATATTGGCGAAAGGACCGCCATGAACCAGCGCAGGTGTATGCTCGATCGTTTGGACTAAGTTCGGCTTCAGAGCATCTTTTAACAATAGGGTAAGGGCCCCTTCAGCCCCAAGATCGCCAGCGGTTACGGGCTCTTTATCGTAATTGTAGGCGACTACCATTTGCGACAGCCTTCTTTTTAAATCCTGTAAATCGGTCGCGAGACAAAGGACCGCCATGATTTCAGAAGCAACGGTAATGTCAAAGCCATCTTCGCGCGGCACTCCCTGTGAAGGACCGCCTAATCCAACCACGATTTTTCTTAGCGCACGGTCGTTCAAATCCAATGATCGTTTCCAAACAATCCGTCTTGGGTCGATTCTCAACTCATTTCCTTGATGAATATGATTATCTAATAGAGCGGCCAAGGCATTATTCGCTGTCGTAATGGCATGGATGTCCCCGGTAAAATGCAAGTTAATATCTTCCATTGGCATGACTTGGGCATATCCCCCGCCTGCCGCTCCACCTTTTATTCCCATCGTCGGACCTAGCGAAGGTTCCCTCAACGCAATCATCGTTTTCTTGCCTAATTGCGAGAGAGCGTCTCCCAAGCCAACAGTGACCGTCGATTTCCCTTCACCCGCAGGAGTCGGATTAATGGAAGTAACGAGAATCAGTTTTCCGTTTGGTTTTGTATTCAATCGCTTTAACGTTTCATAGGACAACTTCGCTTTATATTTCCCATAAAATTCTAAATCTTCTTCTTCCAAACCAATCGATTTCGCGACTTCTTTTATCGGCTTGAGCTCCGCCTCTTGGGCGATCTCGATATCGGTCTTTACTTTCGTATGTATACCCATTTTTCTTTCCCCCATTGTGAATGAAAGTCTGTCATTTCAAAGGCCTTTGGCAAAGGTGCTCAATTCACCTTCTGCAGCAAAAAGACAGTCATAAAAGAAATCGCCTGTTTTAATGGGTCGGGGAGAGTGGATAATATGGTTCTGTCCGTTTCCCTTTTCGGAACATGGAGTTCCTTTAATGTTATAAAACCATGCTCAGATGCTAATTTGCTAAATTCCCATGGCATCATTGTATTCATCATCACTTTTTCCCCCAACAATCTAGGGTATGCATTTTCCCTCGGACCGGCGGTTGGGCCCAAAATCCCTATACAGGCGATTCCTTTCGGTATTAAAATCCTTTCTATTTCACGTATTACGTCCAAAGGAGACTCCGTCCATTCAATAGAATTGATCGCCAGCACCCCGTCCTGTGAGTGATCGGGAATCGGCACATTTGAAAGATCTCCAACTAAAAATCGGACGTTCGGATGCTGATAAGACTTTGCGATGCTGATCATTTGTTCAGAAAGATCAATACCCGTCACCAGATAACCGGCTTCAGCCAATTTTAATGCGGCATAACCGTCGCCACACCCTAAATCGCAAATCTTTTTTCCAATTGGCAAAGCGCTTTGTAAAAATGGCAATATTTCTTTTCGGCTACCTTTTTCCCACATATTCTTACTTCTAGCATGCCAATTTTGCGCATTCTGATTCCATTGATCCTTCGTATAGTCCGTCCACTCGTTTGATTTCAAAAGAACCACCGCCTGTTTTTACCATAATCATAATCGAACGGTGTATTCGAAACAATAAAAATTTATTAGTAAAAATCCGTTTCCAAGGACATGATAGACAATAGATTCTACAAAGAAAGAGGGGTAACAATGGAATATATTGTTGCTGTCCAAAGAAACTCTTTAGGAGACATCGTTAGTGTTCAAACCTCCAAAGGAAGGATCATTTCCTACCAAAAAGCCTTGATGGAAGCAGAAGCTGGGATGTTGGGCGGCACCGAAATCCAATGGAACAAAGATGGTAACCGAATTTTATTGAATAAAATGTCCGAGGACATCTACTTTTCTGATTTCCCTTCCATTTATTAAAGGACGGTTTTCCCTAATTTTTCTTATGTTGAAACCGATAGGTGCCGCATAAAAAAACTTCCCGGGTCCATACTCAGGAAGCGCTTTACATTTCTTCTTCATTTTTCATCTGAATCATGCGAAGCGATTCAATCCGTTCGGGAGTTTCTTCAAAAAATTGCAGCAAATCGGCAATGCGGTTAATGGAGTCCCAACTCAAATGGTGCTCAATTCCTTCCACATCGTTATAAATATTCTCTTCTTTTACACCAATCGTTCTTAAAAACGATTCCAACAGATCATGACGATCGACAAGCCTCTTCCCGATTTTTTTCCCTTTTGGAGTAAGGACAAGACCTCGATATTTCTCATATACCAAATATTCATCTTTATCTAACTTCTGAACCATTTTGGTCACAGAAGATGGGTGCACAGACAAAGCTTCGGCGATATCCGAAACCCTTGCATACCCTTTATTTTCAATTAACAAGTAAATTTGTTCTATGTAATCCTCCATGCTCGGCGTTGGCATGTTCTACCTCCAATTCTTCCGATAAGGAAAGTGTACTACCAATTGAATATTATCATAAGAATGAACAAAAATAAAAATATATCATTGAATTCTTTCTTTGAGAAGAGAAATTTTTCTAAAAGGCCTGTTCTTATCTTGACTTCTCTCTTCTTATGTTGTATATTGGTGTTATCAATTAACAGAATATGTTCCGCCTTTCAAACTATAGGAAGCCGTGAAGTATTTTGTTATTTGATAAATATTTTGATTGAGCACGATGTGCTTGGAAAGTTTAGGAGGATTTAATAATATGCAAAACGGTAAAGTAAAATGGTTTAACAATGAAAAAGGCTATGGGTTTATTGAAGTTGAAGGCGGAGACGACGTATTCGTTCATTTCACAGCTATTCAAGGTGACGGTTACAAATCACTTGAAGAAGGTCAAGCAGTTTCTTTCGAAATCGTTGAAGGTAACCGCGGACCACAAGCTGCTAATGTTGTAAAACTTTAATTTCGCGATTTTGGTTTCTTTTTGACCATTGTGAATATGAAAAGCTGGCGGTTTTCCGCCAGCTTTTTTTGATTCTTGAAAGAATGAATGAAACATCTTCAAGATTGCGATTCGATTACTGCGATTTACTGATGAACGGATTCAACATGGAAAAACAGAAACGAAATTCTTCGCATGCGGACAGCTCCTCAACATCTTTCTCTCCATCTTAAAGTCGCCGTCCGTATTCTTTAAGTTTTTCTCCTACTGTACATTCACGAATACAAAATCGGTGAGCCCTTGTTTTCCCATATTCTTTTCGCAACGTGGATTTCACTAAACATCCTCGACAATATGTTTGTAGTAATTCATCCACCTCTTCCAACAACTGTTTCCTATCCAATTGAGTCAACACCCTTCGTACTGAACGATTTTATTTATCATCATAATTTCGAATGACTGTTTATTGTAATTCCTTTCAGCGCTTGGCTCGCTAATTTGTCCGCTTCTTTATTTTGCTTTCTATCCACCTCTTTGTAAAGAGGCTTTATTTGCAGTTCGTTGATTTTCGCTTCAATCCTGTCCAGCCATTTATTTAGATTTTCTTCAAAGCATGGCCACTCCCCGGACAACTGTTTTAATACCCCTAATGAATCGCCGGAAATGGTGCATACCGTATTTTTGACCCCTAGTTCTTCCAGCATTTGCATGGCTTGATATAAAGCTGCATATTCCGCTTCATTATTGGATTCTAGTTCATCTAGCTTATGGTTGGCTCTTATCCTGTAGGGCACCCCACTTTTTGTGTAATAAATAACGATACCAGTGCCTGCTGTAAATGTGTTACGGTCAAATCCTCCGTCAAAATACACCGTGATATCAACCGGCTCTTCCTCCAGCTTTTCGTTTAATTTTATATATTCTTTTTTGGACCACTGATTTTGCAACTCGTCGATGACAACTACTTGCTTCAATCTTCCGGTTTTTTCTAAATCTTGGATCAGCGGCAGAACTTTTTCTTTCTCCATCCAGTCTGATTCAAACCATATGTCCTGGATTTTCTTTTGGCTGTATAGCCATTTTATTTTCATTTTCATCTTGTTCACCTGTTCCTATCTTTGCACATGTCTTTTTGTTTAGTATAATGAATTTTATGATCATTTTATAAAGTGAAACTTTCATCAATGGAGATCGTTCCCATTGATGGTTAGTCGAACTGATCAAAAGCATTCTCGCCGTTCTGTTGGAGAGACTGCTTCTTTTTCTTTATACAACCAACTTACATATTTATATATTTTCCTATTGTTTAAAAATGTTTCAAGGGACTTTCCGTTTTAATGATGATTGCACATTTCAATCTGATTTTCCATTTGTTTTATTTTATGTCAGATTCGATTTCTTAGCATTCTTTCTGGCAGCGGAAATCAAAAAATGTCATCGCTTTTGAGTTTGTTTGAGCACTTGAATGTTCGATTGAGCTGATTTTAAAGAACGAATTCCTTGAGAATTGATTTCACCACTTTCGTATACGTGTATTTCTTGCCGGAGGTTCCGTTTCATGAAAGGAGACAGTATGATGAAATGGCTTTCTGATATTTCATTATTCATAGTTGCACTTGTATGGGGCTCAACATTTGTGATGATTCAAAACGCAATTGACTTTTTGCCGCCACTCTTCTTTAATGGTGTAAGGTTTGGTTTGGCCGGGCTTGTCATGTTTCTCATTGTCGTGCTTCGAAAAGATCAAAAAACCTTTTCTTTCAATGCGATCGGCTATGGAAGTGTACTTGGATTATGCTTGTTTATTGGATATGCTTTCCAAACGGTCGGGCTATTGTACACCACTGTTGCCAAATCGAGTTTTATCACTGGATTGTATGTTGTTTTTGTTCAGTTTTTGGCTTTCGTTCTTTTGAAAATAAAACCTTCTTTTTCTGCCATCGTAGGCTCGTTTACAGCGGCTTTAGGTCTTTATTTACTTACTTCGGCAGGTGATGGAGGTAGCTGGAATAAAGGGGATGTTCTCAGTTTATTTTGCGCCATTGCGTTCGCATTTCATATCGTATTGACAGGAAAATTTACCCATAAAGCTTCCGTGCTGATGTTAACGACCGTCCAATTTTTCACCGTATCCATTCTTAGTTTCATTGGATCCTTCCTGTTGGAGAATTGGCAAACAACTTTTCAACTTTCTGTTCTTATAAAACCTTCTGTTTTTTATCCGTTACTGATGACTTCCTTGTTGGCAACGGACGCTGCTTTTTTTATTCAAACATACGCCCAAAAATATACGTCCCCGCCAAAGGTGGCTTTCATCTTGTCAATGGAACCTGTATTTGGAGTCCTGACCGCCTATTTTTGGATCGGTGAACGGCTGTCATGGTCAGGAGTGACCGGTTCTTTATTGATTTTTCTAAGTATGGTGATATCAGAAGTGCCTATTTTTCAGTATTTTTTCCGGAAAAAGGCCGGTTAAATAAACCAAAAGAAAGAAGCTAATCTTTGGCAATCACTTAATCCAATCGGAAAGCAATCATTTTCTTAGACTTCTAGAAATGAATAGAGAAAAGAACTTTCACGAAACTGTTGAAAAGGAACAACAGTCAAATCAAATCTCTTCGTTTGTCCTTTTGGGAGTTCATGTGCGACAAAACACCAGTTTCATAACTTTTAATAATAAGAAACATCCCTCCCAAGTGTATAAGTTTTCAAACAACAAAAAATGGTTTCCTACCATTCTATCAGGTTGAAAATCCTGTACAGGTTATTCCAACAGGATTAGATCGAGATTGAACTTGAGATAACGAGAGAGTCTACTCAAATAGACTCCTATTGCATTCCTTCGCATCCAGATGAACATTTCAGAACCATTTATGCGATTAAGAGGCTGTAGTGAAAAAAAGACGTTTCTGCTCGTCGTATCTTGATAAGTATAAAAAATCATCAACACTCCGTTTCCCCTATTCACTGGCCTGCTTTTCTTTTCAGAGAGAGCGGCTGCTTTGCATAAAATGAACTCCCTCCAGAGAAAGTAAAGATGGAGGTGACCATCATGAGCAAAAACAGAAACCGAGGAAGAGGAACAAAAGCACCAGGCGTTAATCCGCAAGGCTATGGCCAAGATGCCGATTTTACTCCCGATCCTAAAAGCCGATTGGAAAATGCAGCCAAAAAATCGAATAAAAAATAGCCAATGACTGTTTTAATTTAAATACTTTTACGAAAAAGCGCTTCTTTCGATTTACTGTTAAAAAAAGGCGGTGGGCAACATATTTTGCTCACCGCTCATTGGATAACAGTTTGGCCGATTGACTTTGATTCCATCGTAATAAAAGTGGTTTTAACGTTTTGAATTCATACTGTTCGATACACTCCATAATAGAATCGAGAAACGGCTCCCAACGCGCCTGTTCCTTATTCCAGCTAATTGGAGCATCACAATGGATGGTTGCTAATTTCCGCGAAAGGAAAAGCATATCTAAATCTTCTTCTATTTTCTTTTTCTGAGAAGGCGACAGCAAAGAAAGATTTTCAAGGATTCCTTCGATAGAACCAAATTGTTGTATTAATTTCAGTGCCGTTTTTTCTCCAATGCCTTTCACACCCGGGTAGCCGTCGCTCGGATCTCCCATCAATGCTTTGACATCTATAAACTGTTGGGGCGTCACACCGTATTCTTCATAGAATCTTTCGTATGTGTAAAATGCATAGTTTCCATACCCTTTTTTCAGAAGCATGACATCGATATGTTCATCCAGCAATTGCAGCAAATCTCTGTCTCCGCTTAAGATCGTGACTTTTTTGGGGTGTTCCCTTTTAGCGATGGTTCCAATGCAATCATCTGCTTCGAAACCTTCCACTCCAATATTCGGAAGTTGAAAAAAATCAGTCGCTTTCTTCGCCAGGTCAAATTGAGGAATCAACTCAACCGGCGGTGCCTCACGGTTGCTTTTATAATCAGGAAAAAGGTCGTTTCGAAATGTATTACCACCCATGTCCCAACATACCGCGATATGCGTCGGCTGAATCTTCTCTACCGCTGTCAGCAAATGCTTTATGTATCCTTGCACGCCATTAGTCGGCATCCCTTTCGAATTGATCATAAATTGTCCCGTCACAGCCGTTGCGTAAAAAGACCGAAACAAAAGCGCCATTCCGTCTACGATTAAAAGATGTTCATTCTCTTTCATTCCGTCACCCCATTGTTGAATATGAACTTCCTTTCATACTACCATAATTCATTGATTCTAGAAAGAATTCCATTTTCCATGATAAAGAACAATGGCCTTGTCGGCATTGTTGACAAACTGCCGTTCAGTCATCTTAACATGATGGTGTTTCTCTTTTTTGTTCAAAAAAACCGGAGCTTCGATTGAAAGCCCCGGACTGATTCTTTTCTTCCTAGGACGACCTCTGTTCCAATACCTCGCCTTTCTCTTTTTTCATCAATTTCCTTACATGGTCTTTTGGTGTCCAGCAGTTGAACCGATAATAAGTTTTCGTTTCATAGCCTAAGCGGAGACAGCGAAAAAGCATTCCACTTTCCGTTTTTTCGGCTGAAAAATGAATGCAGGTGGCGCATGCGTGGAACCGGTTGACAGACAAATCCAATCTCCTCCTAAGCGATGTCTTTTTGAAGCACCTTCAGCACTTCTTTCCATTCCTGTATATTTTCCGTTGCTTCCAACGCTTCCATCCAAGCGGAGAATTGTTCCTCGCATTCAGATGCCAAGCTGTTCTTCAGGCGGTTGAATTGTTCGTCCAAAATCTCTTTTATCCATTGGCTCAATTTTTCTTTTTCGTTAAAAAGATATTGATCGGCTAACGGCGACAGTATGTCTTCCAATTTATTCTGCATGAGCTGTTTCTCATTCTTTTCAAAAAACGTTTTGGCATTTTTGAAAAGAGCGAGCGCCGGTGAAAACGTTTCTTGTGGAAGAGAATGAAACGCTGCCGGAAATTCAGGCGTTTCTTTCGTCGGCCATTCCAAATCAGAAAAGTAAAGCTGTTCTTGAATACTTTGATAGTGTTCGTGCAAACTTTTTTGCTTCGCATTTAAAACTTGGTGTAGAAATTTCTCCGCCCGCAAGCTTGTGGCCCGCATTTCTTGAGACAAATCAAATCCGATAGAACTCAAAAAGTCCTCTAATGCTGTACGAAGTGCTGCCTTTCCGCTTGACGGCTGCAAAACAGATGGATTAAAAGATTCTTTAAAAAAGTCTGGAAGCCGATAAAAAACACGTTGTTTCACATAATACACGAGCTCGTCGATTTCTTGACACAACCGTTTCCACAAAAAATCGGGAGTTTCCTTTTGCAAATGTTGGCTGATTTGCTCTTTTTGCTTTGCCAGCAATGCTTTCTTTTCTTTTCGGTTTTCCCGATTCTCCTCTGCCGTTTTGATCAATTGCTCCAGCTGCAAGACTGCACGCTTCATATCACGTTCTGCAGATTGTATGGCAATCTTCGTTAAATCATATTGTAAAAAAGATTCGAATGCTGATTGAAACGACTCTATCCGCGATTGCTTTCGTTTGTTCGGGTCTAGAGCAAGCAGGCTTGAGACGCCGTAAATTCGCGGGAAGCGAATGCCATACTGCAGCAACTGACCTTGAACATACGATAAAACATCCGCCATTTCTTCCTCATCATTAGCAAGATCTACGGCATTAACGATAAAAAACATTTTATCCAATTCAAACGAGTCTTTCACCCGGCCAAGCTGAATCAAGAATTCACGATCTGCTTTTGAAAATGCGTGGTTATAATAGGTCACAAATAAAATCGCATCGGAGTTTTTAATATACTCAAAGGCGACTCCCGTATGGCGGGCATTGATAGAATCAACTCCCGGAGTGTCAACCAATGTGATTCCCAATCTGGTAAATTCACAATCATAATAAAGATCGATGGATTCTACAAAACAGCTTTGACGTTCATTGGCCACAAACCCCCGGAAAGTATCCAAATCGACGACGAGCGTTTCCACTAAATGGTCTTTATATTCCGGAAATCCTTCATAAAACGCTTTTAAAAAGGACAGATGAATATTTTCTTTTCCATTTTTATTCTCGTTTGCAGTAATGTTTGGAATGCGTTCATATCCTTCCTCAAGGGAATCCGCCATCACATGAAAAACACCTAAAGAGGACTGCAAATCGGAAAGCATTTCTTCCCTTGTTTTCAAATGGACAGCCGCTGTCCGATCATGATAGATTTCATTAGGTGGGTGAATACGATTGACTGCCGCTGTCGTTGGATTAGGGGAAACCGGCAGCACTTTTTCACCAAGCATGGCATTGGCAAAGGAAGACTTTCCGGCACTGAAAGCACCGAATAATGCAATCGTAAATTCTTGTTTTCCTAAGCGGTTCGCTTTCTCCTCCAATTCTTTCCGCAAATATTTAAAGCCCGGAATTCCTTTTAAAGCTTCGCTCCATCGATGCATTTTCTCTGCGATGATGACAGGAGAAAAAGCCGGCGCTTCAGATTCAGCTTTTTTATACTCGCTTTCTCTTCTTTGGATTTTTGGAATCGATTTTGTTTTTGATGGATTCGCTTCTTTTGTAAAAATTTCCGCTTCCTGCTCTTCGGCTTCCCATTTCCGTATTCTTTCATCGAAGGTCGGAGAATAAGAGTACGTGCCGGTTTTCAACATTGCAAACGCTTTTTTTCTTTCGTCTTCAAGAATGTCAAGTTCTTTCCATTGAAGCACAGCATTTTTCTTTTGATTCCACTCTGTCCATTCGTTTTGCAATGATCCTAGATCCGACTGCCATTTTTGCTCCAGAATCGATTTGGCCGTTTCCAGCCATTCATTGCTGGCCATCCGAGCCATCTTTTTTAGCTTTTCGGCTACTTCGTCGCAATAATGCAGCACGGAATCACCTGTTACTTGAGCGCCCGGTTTAATCGCCGACGTTAAAAGCGCTGAATCCAATTGGACCCTAAATTCTTCCGCCTTCATTGCTAAATCGTCATGAACGAGATTGTATTTTTTCAGCCATTTTGCCTGCAAGTCACGAATATGCCATTCGACCTGGGCCTTTACTTTTTCCTGCAAGTCAGCTAAAAACAGATCTAATCGACGGGTCTTTTCTTCTTCCGTTTTTTTCTTGCTGAAAAAAAAGCCGACTTTAAAATCAGGCTGGTACGCTTCTAAAAAGGACTTGGCAAGTTCCCGCGTCTGCGCCGGCATGATATAAGCATTTTTTAAAATGGTTTCCCGTTCGTTTTCCAATTCCTCCACTGCTTTTTGAACATCTTTTTGTTCGATTTTTATTCTTAGTTGTTCTTCCTTTGCGAAAATCTCTTTTTCATTCCATTCGTTTCCTAGTATTGCCGCAAGCTGCTCTCTTTTTTCGTCTTGTTCTTTTTTCAACCATTCCAAATGCTCCGCAATCAGCCGCTCCGTCATCGCTTCGGCAGACTGCAAGGATAACTCCTCCCGCATTTGGATGCTATCTGCCACCAGCTTTTTCACAACGGAAAAATCATTGAATGGATGATCAGGCTCTTTTAAGCTTGTAAAATAAAATCCTTCCGGACGGACTCCCCAATCATCAAAAGCACGGTAAACTGATTGCCGAAATTCATCAAAAGACAATTCTTCTTGATGATGCTTGTCAATCTGATTAATAATTAAGTACAATTTTGCTCCATGGGAAAGGAGCTCTTTCGTATAAGTAAAATTCAATTCTGATTGCACATGATTATAGTCCATGACATAAAACACCATATCAGCCAAATGCAAAGCCGACTCTGTGGAAATGCGGTGGGCATCATCGGTTGAATCAATCCCAGGTGTATCCATCACCGTTAAGGTTTTCGGCAGCTTGGACTGCTTGCGGCCGATTTCAATGGATTCCACTTCCATGCCATTTTTACAAAATTCTTTTATTGTATCAAACTCGTACGAACCTTTGAACAAAAGCGGTTTGCGGTTTCGATACAAAATTTTCGCAAAGTCCTCGTCGGCATGGCGAATTTTGACTAAATTAGCGCTTGTCGGAATCGGACTCGACGGCAAAATCGATTCCCCTGTCAGCTGATTGATCATCGTTGATTTTCCAGCTGAAAAATGACCGCAAAAAGCAATAATAAATTCCTCTCGATAGAGCTTTTTTAGAAATCTTTTTGCTTTTTCCGCCCTTTCATGGTCTCCGAATTGCTGAAACCGTTCATAAAGCATCATGCTTTTCGCCATCATTTGTTCCGTTGTCTTATGTTTATGTGCAGTTGACATGTATTCCCTTAACCCCTTTATCGCTTAAACTAAAACCGTTCAGCACGGCGCTGACAGAATAAAATTCTCTTTTTATTTTATCGGAAATTGTCCTCTATTCCCATAAATATTTTTATTTTCAGAAAAACACTAATATAGTTTTTCACTGATTCCCCTTCATTCTAATAAAGTTTTATAGGAAAGAACGATTTAAAAGGATGAGCAGCCAAAACCTTTTTATTTCCAAACAACAGAAAAGACAAACATTTTGTTTGCCTTTAACGGTGGGAATGTATTGGGACATAAACGGGATCGTCTTTTGATTCTTGCTGAGATGGACGAGAAGCAGAGGACAGACTTTCAGGCTGAAGAACATGATTCAGTACGTATTTTAATGTTAATCCGCAAATAACGACCGTTAAAAGGATGAAAATAGCGATCATGGCTTTGCTCCTCTCTTTTCATGCACATGATAATCATTTTCATTAGTAATTAGACTATAGCATAAACGAGAATCATTTTCAATGTCATTTTTCACGTACATTTCGTTTTCGCTTTGGCCAAAGCTGGCGCTCCAGCAAGTCTTGATAATTTGTGTAGGCTAAAAGAGCTTTTTCTTCCGTTCGGATGCGAATGCGGAGCATCGATTGATTGAGGAGAAAAAATAAGAACAAGGTGATATACGCTTGGAACAGAAGCGGGATTAAGATCAATTCGAGTGTGACAAGCCAATAATTAGGATGTCTAATCCATCGGTAAGGTCCTTTTTTAATCGCTTCCGCTCCTTTAAGCACGATAATTTTTGTATTCCAATAAGGGCCTAACGAAGTGATAATCCATATCCTTGCCATTTGAAGGCAAAAAAACAGTAACAATAAAAAAATCCAATAACGATGAGGTGTTTTGCCAAAACCTTGAACTTCAGCTAAAAGGGATAGAAAAAAAAGCACAGTGCAGGAGGACCATCCAAGGATAATGACCAGAGCCGAATTCCACTGCTCCTTTATCGATCAGCCGTTTTTCGTTCCTTTTCGCTATTCTCAGTTCGATCAACCGTTGCAATACTAACCAACTTAATACGAAAAAAAACAGCATTATGTCCACCTCATGAGCAAAAGTTCTGTGCTGAATCCCGGCCCAAGGGCACAGGCAAGTCCGATTTCGTCGCTGCGGATCGATTTTTTCAGCACTCGTTCCAACACATAAAAAATGGTGGGGGAAGACATATTTCCGTATTTTCTCAAAATGAAAGCAGCATCTGCTGTCATTTCGCGATGAATGCCAAAAGCTTCTTCATAGGCTTGAATGACCTTTTTCCCTCCAGGATGGGCGATAAAATGGGATATTTCGTTCCAAGAAAGTTTTTGCTCAGCCAAAAAATCTTCTACAACTGGTTTAAGCCAATTTGCCACTAGGGTCGGGATATCCTTTGAAAAAATAACATACAGACCGTTATTGCGTATATCCCATCCCATGACATCAAGTGCGTCTTTTTTTAGCACACTTTTGGCTGCAAAAATATGTGGGAGAGTCTGTTTCGCTTTCACTACTGGACTCTCCACGCCGCAAACGAGCATACACGCCGCTCCGTCACCGAATAAAGAAGTACCGATCAAATTGCTTTTAGATCGGTCATCTAATTGAAACGTCAAACTGCATAACTCAACTGCCAAAACGAGCACATTTGCCTTTGGAAAGGCTTTGCAATACTCAAACGCCCGAGCCAGCCCCGATGCTCCGCCTGCGCATCCTAATCCCCATATAGGAATTCGTTTCACAGACGAAGAGAACGGAAGTATATTCATAATTCTCGCTTCCAGGCTGGGGGTGGAGAGTCCCGTCGTGCAAACGGTAAAAATCGCCTCAATATCTTCATAATGGAGCGGTTGTTTGTCCAGGCAATTTTGAATGGCCTCTTTCCTTAACCGCACTGCTTCTTCAACAAACAGCCGATTACGCTCTTCCATATCATGAAATGTTTGATACCACTCTATGGGCTTCACAAAATAACGAGTCTCAATTTCGGCATTTTGAAACACTTTCAGCATCCTGTCCACAGGGGGATAACCGGAAAAAATCTGTTTTACCAATGCTTGTACTTCCTCTTGGGAGGCACAATAGTCAGGATTGGCATGCCCCGCCGCTACAATCATTCCCATCGGAATCCTCTCCTGTTTTGTAGTAATAATAGTTTTTCCTTCCGATTGACAGTTATGATTCCAAAAATCAAGACAATCTGTCCGGGCATCCTGTGAATAGAACAAAAGTTTCACCGCAAACAACACTGGCCCAGCATACCCCCGGATTTGGTATGAAGGGCCAAATAAAAAAGCAAGGAATCGAGTCCCTTGCCTTTCATTTATTTTTTCCAGCTAAATTTTTGAATATTTTTATGAAATTTTCTGTTGAATCACAGCTGTGCTTTTATCTGTTCTTTTGCCAATCATATGAAACACGATATTCAAAACAATGGCTGTCACACTTCCAGCCACAATTCCATTTCCTGTTAATATTTGCAGAGCTTTCGGTAATTGGCCAAATAAATCCGGCACCACTGTCACTCCAAGTCCCATCCCAATGGAACAAGCCATAATCAATAAATTTTCTTGCGATGTAAAATCGACTTTGCTTAGCATTTTAATTCCTTGAGCTATGACCATGCCAAACATTGCCACCATTGCCCCGCCTAAAACAGAGGACGGGATGATCGTTGTAAAAGCTCCTATCTTTGGAATCAATCCAAGAAGCATTAAAATGAACGCCGTTACGAATATAACAGATCTTGATTTGACGCCGGATAGTTGGATAAGTCCGATATTTTGCGAAAAAGCCGTGTACGGAAAAGAATTAAAGAGAGATCCTAAAATACTGGCAATCCCTTCAGAACGATATCCTTTTTTGAGATCATCTTCATTTACTTTCTTTTCACAAATATCTGCCGCCGCAAAATAGACGCCGGTTGACTCAACAAGACTCACAATCGCCACAAAAATCATGGTCAAAATGGAAGTCCAATGAAAAGCTGGCACACCCAATACAAACGGCTTAATCATATGGAACCAGGATGCTTCCGAAACGGGTGAAAAATCCACTTTTCCCATCATTGCTGCCGCCATTGTACCAGCCAATAACCCAAGAAGAACAGAAATGGATCGAATAAAACCTGTGAAAAAACGATAAAGTACGATAATGACAATTAATGTTCCAAAAGAAAGGGCAATATTGGCAGGAGAACCGAAATCGGGGCTTCCTTCTCCTCCGGCCATATTTTTCATGGCAACAGGTATTAGTGTAAGACCAATAATCGTAACAACAGAGCCCGTTACGATCGGCGGGAAAAATGGGACAAGTCTGCTGAAAACAGGCGCAATCAGCACGACAAAAATCCCTGAAGCCAAAATGGCTCCATAAACACCCGGCAAGCCGTACGACTGTCCGATGGCGATCATCGGAGCAACAGCCGTAAATGTACATCCCAACACAATCGGCAAACCGATTCCAAACCATTTTCCTTTCCATACTTGCAAGAAGGTCGCTATCCCGCACATAAAAATATCAATCGATACTAGATAGGTTAATTGTTCGCTGGTCATTTTCAACGCACTGCCTGTAATTAAAGGAACAATCACCGCCCCAGCATACATGGCCAAAACATGCTGCAGCCCTAACGAAGCCGTTTGGATCCATCGGTTTTTCATAGCAATGCCTCCTCATGGAATCGTACTTTACCGTTTTCCAATGACTGAATTCGGACCAGCGACTCCACTCGAATATTTTGCTTACGAAGAAGGGAACCGCCATTTTGAAAGGCCTTTTCAATCACGATGCCTATTCCAACGAGGTGTGCACCTGCTTGTTTTAAGATATCCAATAAGGCGCAAGCTGCTTGTCCGTTTGCCAAAAAATCGTCGATAATCAGGACACGATCGCTTTCGTTTAAATATTTTTTCGATACATAGATGGTGCTCTTCTCACGTTTTGTAAAAGAGTACACCTCTGATAAATAAACATTTTCCGACAAAGTCAAAGATTTGTTTTTGCGAGCGAAAATAGCCGGCACTTTCAGTTCAAGAGCCGTCATGACCGCCGGAGCAATACCGCTTGATTCCAATGTCAGCACCTTTGTAATGGACTCGTTTTGAAATCTTTTCGCAAACTCTTCCCCCATTTCCTTGACAAGGAAAGGATCGATTTGATGGTTCAGGAAGGAATCGACTTTCAGCACCTGATCAGATAAAACCAAACCTTCCTTTAAAATTTTTTCTTCCAAATGCTTCATCATAGTCCTCCTTTTCTTTTGACCCGCAGAAAAGAAAAAAGCCCGCAGGTCATTGCATTCCCCAAACATGAGTGAAGCAATGCCCTTTGAGCTTTTAAAGGGACAAGGAAAAACAGGACAGATCAAATCAAATCGGTCCGCCTCATTGCTCACTCATAGTCAGACTGTTTACGGCAGTCCGGTAGAGACTGGCAAGCCATATTCTTGCCATTATATGAGTGAATGCATTTTGAAATTTTACTAACATTATAGCAAATTAGTAAGTGATTTCAATAGAGAATACGAACATTATTTTGTTTGAATAAATCTTTCCACGATATATTCCTCTTAATTCTGAACATTCTTTATTTTTCTGTTTTTTTATACTTTCGGAAAGATTCGCAGCGATGCTATTACGTTACCTATGGTTTACGCCCAACAATTAAAAAAATGCTTTCATACAAGCCCCTACTATTTAACGATAACGGTATCACACCAAAGCCATAAGCTAGAAAAAGAGGAGAAACTTTTTTCTCCTCAAGAAACATGAAACGCTTTTTGATCGGATGATCCACTATATAACCATAAACTTCTAAAAAATGAGATCATGCCTTTTTCAAAGAAAATCAAACATCAGACGGTTTTCCGGTGAGCTATAACCGGTAAATGTCCGTATATTTATTGCGGATGTAACGGATGAAATATTCCGGATTTAATTCTTCTCCTGTCGCATCCATTAAAATTTCGAGCGGTTTTTTTAATTTTCCGTATTGGTGGACATTTTGATTGAGCCATTCTTTGATCTTAAGCAATTGGCCTGTTTCCAGAAGCCCCTCCAAATCAGGTAAATCCTTTTTCATACTGTAGTAAAATTGGGCTGCATACATAAGTCCGAGACCGTAGGAAGGAAAATAACCAAAATCTCCTCCTGCCCAGTGGATATCTTGGAGCACGCCTTCTCCATCGTTTTGAGGAGAAACGCCTAAGTATTCTTTATATTTTAAATTCCAAATTTCCGGTAAATCTTTCACCTGTATTTCATCTTGGAAAAGCGCTTTTTCTATTTCATACCGAATAATGATATGGAGCAGATAAGTACATTCATCGGCTTCGATCCGAATCAATCCCGGCTTTACTTCGTTCACCGCCCGATAAAACTCTTCTGTAGAAACGGTATCAAACTGGCCATTGGAATAGCGCTTCAAGAGATCAAAATGCTTTTTCCAAAAATGACGATGTCGGCCGATAAAATTTTCATAAAACAATGATTGTGATTCGTGAATGCCCATTGACGTGCCGGCACAGAGAGGTGTTCCGATCAAATCATGGCGGATATTTTGTTCATAAATGGCATGACCTCCTTCATGGATCGTACCGAATATGGCGACCCGGAAGTCTTGTTCATTATAGTGAGTCGTTACTCGAACATCACCCGGATTTAAGGCTATTTCAAAAGGATGAATCGTTTCGTCCAATCGGCCGGCTTCTAAATCATACCCCATTTTCTTTAATATCTGTAAGCTAAATAAGCGCTGATTTTCTTTTGGAAAATATTCAAATAAAAAATCGGTTTTTGGTTTATGAGGCGACTTCTCAATTTTTGAAACAAAATCTACCAGAAATGTCCGGACCTTTTTAAAAACAGGATCTAAAACATCCACTGTCACTCCTGGTTCGTACAAATCAAGCAATGCATTGTATGGATGGCCTTCATAGCCCCAATATTCAATAAATCTCTTCTTATACTCAACGATTTTTTCTAAATAAGGTCTAAACATTTCAAAACGACTTTCTTCTTTTGCTTGTTCCCATGCATTCTCCGCTTTTGACTGCAATATTATGTACTCTTTATATTCTTGAGTCGGAATTTTTTTATTGCGATGATATTCCTTTTTGCATTCTTCTAGTATTTTTGCAACTGTCGGCGAAAGCTTTTCTTCATGAGGGGATAAACTGGCAATAAAAGATGCCATTTCGTCGGAGACAGACATTTGAAACAATTCAGAAGACAATACCCCCACCACATTGGCACGCTGCTGAATTCCTTTTTTAGGCGCACCTGTCCGCATATCCCAATAAAGAAGATTTAAAGCCTCTTGAAAAGAGGTCATTTTTTGGATATATTGCAAAAAATCGTTTTCAATTTCTTTCGTCATTGGATTCATATAGGTCCCCCCTTTTCTCCGTATGAACCCATTTTACCACATTTTCCAAAAAATATCGGCGGGCTTTTAAAAACGGTCTAATTGCGAAGATTTCGAAAAGTATATTTGCTTTCTATAGATAAACCGACCACTCGCTATTTAATCGAACAATCCGATACAGTCTATTCGATACCGGAGCTTTCTGCACAAATATTAAACTGCGGGGAAGACCCCCGCCAATCAATATGATCTCATGTCTTTTGGTGGTTTCGGCCCCCAGTATTGATAAAAATCCGTTCTGATAAATCCGTTAAACAACTTTCTTTTTTTCGTTGCCGGTTTTCCATAAAATGTTTCAAATTGCCGATGGGAAGTCAAAATATAAATCGACCAAGTCTCTAATTTTGCAAAAGTCCTCCCCATTTCCCGATACATAGCCTCTACTTCCGCTTTTTCTCCTAACCGCTCTCCATACGGAGGATTCCCGACGATCACTCCGTATTGTTTTGTGGTATGAAGATCTTTTACCTGCATTTGCTTAAACTGAATCATTTCGCCTAGGCCAGCTTCGTAAGCGTTCTGTTTGGAAATGTCGATCATCCGATGATCGATATCCGTCCCCATAATATCCAATTCTCGGTCGTATTCGGCAAGATCTTCCACTTCAGTGCGAGCATCGTCCCAAATAGCGGTATCCATCCAAGGCCATGTTTCAGAAACAAAACTGCGATTGAATCCAGGAGCAATATTTTGACCAATTAATGCCGCTTCAATCGGAATGGTTCCCGAGCCACAAAAAGGGTCGATAAACGGACGGTCCGGCGTCCAATTCGTAAGCAATACTAAAGCCGCTGCCAGTGTTTCTTTTAACGGCGCTTCTCCCTGTCCAGCACGGTAGCCTCTCTTGTGCAGTCCGCTGCCCGATGTGTCTAGCAACAGTTCCACTTCGTCTTTATGGATGGCCACTTCAATTTTGAACAAAGCTCCGTTTTCTTCCAGCCATGAAGGGTGATGATACGCTTTTTTTAGACGTTCGACAATCGCTTTTTTGACGATCGCTTGGCAGTCCGGAACGCTGTACAGCTTGGATTTAACGGATTTGCCTTGAACGGGAAATTCAGCATCTACGGGCAAAAATTGTTCCCAAGGCAACGCTTTTGTTTGTTCAAAAAGTTCATCGAATGTGAATGCCTTAAAATGGCCGACGCGAATTTTGATCCGGTCCGCCGTTCTCAACCAAAGATTGGCACGGGCAATGGCTTTTTCATCACCTTGAAACAGGACTCTTCCGTTTTCGGTTTTGCATTCGTATCCCAAGTTTCTGATTTCCTTCGCCGCAATGGCTTCCAGTCCCATTGCAGTAGTCGCAATAATGGTATATGTTGACATTTCATCACCTATTCATTTTTCATTGATAACCGTATGTAGAACAAATGGGACTCCTTCTTAAACCCATAATAAAAGCTCCCCCAAAAGGAGAGCTTTTTATACATCCTATTCCCGATAATAACGTTCTGTAAGCCATGTTCTGTTCCTTCGTACTGCAAGCGACTGGGATAGTCTCGTACTCAGGCGGTAATCATCTATCTGCAAGCAAGAACATCTTGCTTGCCCTTCTCTCCGTTCATTTCCTTCGAGAAGGCGCCCCTACCATAATTTGGGTTGCTCACTCGCGGGGTTTACCTCGTTCCACCTTTGCGATTTCTCGCAAAGCTGCGTCACTGTGGCACTTTCAAGGTAATCATACCATATCCCTTTAAGGGACTTAGGTATTTTCCCTGCCGTCAGCCCAGCAAATGCCGAGCTGCCCTGGCTTATGGTTTCGCCAGGCACGAACACTACGGGCATCTCAGCACCGTGTGAGCATGGACTTTCCTCTGCAGCCTTTAAGGCGGCAGCGATTACCTGAACGTTATTATCCTTTTGGCTTGAACTATTATAAAAGAAACAGCGCAAAAATTCAACGTCATTTTCTTTATTCATGACGAAAAAGGTTAATCTTCATAAAGCTTATCGCCGAATACATGTTTTTCTAAATTGGAAAGTCTTTTTAAAATGTCATAATTGGTGACAGCTGGCTGCGGCTGGCTGGCCGGCTGCGTTTGAAGCCGTGACATGGATGGAGACTCCACTTTAGACGCTTTTTCAAGCTTCATTTTCAATCTTAAGTTTTCTTTTTGCAATTCTTCAATGGCTTGGTGAAAAGTTTCGTAATCTTTAATGACAAGATCCAAAAATTGGTCAACTTCTTCTTGATTATATCCCCGCATGCTTGTCTTAAATTCTTTTTCTAAAATATCTTTCGCCGTTAACTTTACTTTATTAGATAACATAAAAGCCATCACCTCTATTTTCAAAAGGTCCGCTTTCTCCAGCAGGACTCGACCATCCAGTATGGAGAGTACACTTTATTTTTTCAAATATATGGACTTTTGTCAATTATGAACCTACCAATCATGATTTTCCCATTGTTCTTCTTCTACAATGTTCTGCAAATCAAAAAAAGTGATTTGCTTAATTCTATAATACGGATTGATTTCTTGGTATTTTTTAGCTTGTTGATAAAGGTACTTTGGCGATCCTTCCTTTTCTTCATCATATAAAAGGACTAGACAATCGCTTTTTTGAAGAAAGAGCTTGTTTTTATTTTGAAATTGCCAGGGACCGGTATAAGGCTGTTTAGAAATGGAATCCACAAAATCTGCGTTGTTCAGAATGTCATAATACATCTCTTGGTTCGCTTCATTCCAATTTTTCTCCTGATCTAAAAAAGGAGTTAATACAGCCAGCTTTAAATCAGGATGTTCTATCCGCATGTTCAATACCACATCCGCTGTCCAGCACTCAACTCCCAATTGACCGCTAATCAGGACCCATTCAAGACCTTCTTCCAATAATTCTTGAATTTCTTTTTGAATGCCTTTTTTTATGTAATCAATCGCTTTGGCATCATGATGAAAAATACCTAATTCTATCGGCTTATATCCTGATACAGCAGCTACCTTCGTATCAATCCCTCCCATTGAGTTCAAAACAAGGTCCGTCCCCTTTCGCATAAGGGGCCAGACCCTTCCTGGTTTTGCCGCTCACTTTCCCTTAAAAGAAGCTAATTTTTCTCATAAACCGCAAAATAAGGCAATACTCGAAAAAAGTGTATCATTAGGCACTTACCGTTAAGGACCAAATAGCGGCCTTGGCTCCGGCCCGAATCCCACCAAATCTTGGTGAAGCGCATCATTCACTGTCGGTTCTGTATATGGAAAATAGCGCTGATGCTGAAAAACATGGTGATTAAAAGTGGTTGTATGACTTGGATGGATGTGTGGTACTACATAATGATGAATCAGATGATTTTCGCGATTAATTGTCGGATGAATAATCGGCGGTAATACTTTTGGTCTGCAATACATGTTTTTTCTCTTTTCTCTCCAGGTTTTTATATGAATAGCCTATGAGAAAAAAGAGAAACATGTATTAATGCAAAAACCTAATTTACAGGAAAGAATAGAAAGTATCTTTTAAATGAATCATCATCACACTCATGACGAGAATAAACACAAAAAATAAAACCAGCAATGCCCGATACACTTTCAATCACCCCTGTGTTTAGTTCGTTCTGTCTATATTTTATAATCATCTGTACCAATCCTCAAATGAAAAAATGACCATTTGTCGAATTTTGCGATTGCCCGGGAAATTACCTTGTCCATTCTTGATTCTTCAATAATTTGCGCCGGATCCGTTCCAATCTTTTATATAGGTCATTTGTCTCCGTTTGTTCTTTTCTCGTTCTTCCATGCCATCGCTTATAGTGGTCGAGTGCTTTTTCCGCAAAGGTATAGGCAGCCTCCAAATTTTTTTCTTTATGTTCATAATACTTGCTAAGCTCAATGAGGGCTTCTTTTTTCATGGCGATAGGCCCTTTTTCCGCTATTTCAAGCCATAGCGGTACAGCTTTCTCATACTGTTTTCCCTTTTTGTATTCTTTTGCCAGAAGCTGCTTTGCCCGAAAATCAACGCTGCTATCTGTCTTTTTTTCTTCCACCAAGTCTTCTAAAGATCGCATTGCCTGTTTATTTTCGCCAATATAGTGGAACCATTTTGCCACTTGGTATTTTTCATTTTCTGTTTGATCGACAAGACCCAGAATTTGATAGGTTAAATGGATGTATAACGAAATGAGGCTAAGTATATCATGCTCATTATGCTTTAAAATGCCTATCATTCCATCCGGCTTTTTTCTTTCTACATAATCAAAATAAATCATCGGAGCCAAATAGCCGGGAACGTCATCCTTCCGTTCAATTCCTAAAATGCTCTTTTCCACATTGGACAGTTTAACGGACTCGAGTTTCTCTTTCCACATTCTCCGTGCAGCATGGAATAAATCAAAATGACCGAATTCCGGCAGCTTTGGAACATGCTCGCGGATTAAAGTATGTCGTGTTTTCACCTGTGGCCAGTCAAACGCTTTCCCATTGTAAGTAACCAATTTTTGGTAATCGATATTTTCCAAAAAACTTTGATAAAGTGCAATTTCATAACCCGGTTCAGGCAAAATATGCTGAACAACTTCCACTTGATGGTCCAATACACGGGCATGGCCCAATAAAAAGATCGTATTGCCCGCACCGTGTCCCAGCCCCGTGGTTTCCGTGTCAAAGAAAAACAGCTCATCATGAGATAGTCCCTTGGCTGATAAAGGATGGTCACCATCCCACTGGTTCCAATGCCGGACAGCTTCGATCAGCTCACGGAAACTGTACTTGCCATGGCGATGATCGAGGCTGTAAAACGATCGGCGAATCAAACAGTATTGATGGTCAAAAAAATAGGGCTCAGCTCCAGCTGCTCGCCATTCATCGAGGTAAGGAATCTCTTTCTCTTCTTCCTGTTCCGTTTTTGGCGGGTTTTGATCTAATCGGACCACTTCTTTGTCTCGTACTAAATGGGATTTCATTCGTTGCAGTTTACTCGATAACGACATGTTCCTCACTCCATCGGTTCATTGACCGCTTTAGCGAAAAGATCTAGCAGCCGTATTGTATGATCTTTGCCGTGCTTTGAAGCGACATCCGTTCCAATACAGGACGGACAGCCGTTCTCGCAAGGACAACTCTCAACCAACTCTTTTGCGCTGAAAATCATTTCTTTCATTCGGTTATACACTTCCGTGCTTAATCCAATGCCTCCCGGATAATGGTCATAAATAAAGATCGTCGGTTTTCCATTGTAATTTGCTTTTACTTGAGGCGCTATATGAATGTCCGAGGGATCGCATAGAATATGCAACGGAATAACGGCTTTTAAACTATGCGCAGCGCCAATCAATCCCTCTTCTAAATGTTCTTCGGAAAAAGTTTTTAAATCTTGCTGCAAAGAAATCCAAGCGGCACTCGTATGAATTTCCTCTTCCGGAAGATGAATAGGTCCTGAACCAATATTTTCATGGGTATCTAGTTTTATTTTTTTGAAAATAGTCGGAAGAATATGGATTCCTACATCACCAAAAGAGATTAGCGCCTGTTCATTTCCCCGCTGTTTGTCAATTTCCAACACTTGGAGCTGAATCGCGAGGTTGGCATCCGTATAATAATCTACATCCACTTCTCTTACATACGCTTTTTTTTCATCCCAATCCAATTTTTCAACTTGATATTGAATTCCCTGATGAAGATAAATCGCTTCTTCATGAAGAAGTGTCATGGCGCTAAAGCGGTCCATTTCCCCAATCACTTTGACATTGGCTGTTTCCGTCGTATCAATAATCACGACATTCTCTTGAGAAGCAGACCGCAAGCTGATATTATGAGCCGGGAACGAGTCGTTCATCCAATACCAACGTTCGCCTTTATAATGAAGAATTCTTTCCTCTGTCAAAAACTCCAAAATCTCTTCCACTTCTGCATTTCCAAACGTTTCTCCTTTTTGAAAAGGAAGTTCATATGCAGCACATTTTATATGGTCTACTAAGATGATTAAATTGTCTGGATTAATCCGTACTGTTTCCGGTTTTTTGTCCAAAAAGTAATCCGGGTGATTGACAATATATTGATCGAGAGGGCTGGAAGTAGCCACCATGATCACTAAAGATTCTCCTTGTCTTCTGCCGGCTCTGCCCGCTTGCTGCCAAACACTGGATACCGAACCTGGATAACCCGTCATCACACACGCCTGCAATTGACCAATATCCACGCCCAATTCCAGAGCATTCGTACTGACTACTCCGTAAATATCTCCTTTTCTTAAACCTTCTTCGATTTCTCGCCGTTCCGATGGCAAATAGCCGCCACGATAACCACGGATGGACTTAGGACCTAATTCATGCTGGACTAGTTCCTGCAAATAGGAAAGAAGCAGTTCCACCCGGACTCGGCTTCTAGCGAATACGATGGTTTGAATTTTGTTTTTCAACAGTTCGCCGGCTATTTTCCGAACTTCAAAAAGCGCGCTTCTGCGAATGTTCAGCGGCTTGTTGACGACCGGCGGGTTATAGAATACAAAATGCTTTTTCCCGCTTGGAGCGCCATTATTGTCGATCAAAGCCATAGGCGTTTCGCAAATCGCTTGCGCTAACTCCTTTGGATTCGCAATCGTCGCTGACGTGCAAATAAACACTGGATCGCTTCCGTAAAATCGGCAAATTCGCTTCAAACGCCGAATGACATTGGCCACGTGGCTGCCAAATACTCCACGATATATATGCAATTCATCAATAATGACAAACTTTAAATTTTCAAATAAGGAAACCCATTTTGTATGATGGGGCAAAATCCCGGAATGCAGCATGTCCGGATTGGTAATGACAATATGTCCGGCTTTTCGGATTTTTTGCCGGATTCCCGACGGAGTATCACCGTCATATGTATAACTATTAATATCAGCCCCAATTTCCATTATCATTTCGTTTAATTCGCTTTTCTGATCTTGTGACAACGCCTTTGTCGGAAATAAATAAAGGGCTCTTGATGAAGAATCGGACAAAATGGATTCAAGAACAGGTAAGTTGTAGCACAATGTTTTTCCCGAAGCAGTGGGGGTCACTACGACAAAACTCTCACCATTTCTAGCTTTCTCATAAGCTGCAAGCTGGTGAGTATAAAGACGATCGATCCCCCGTTTTTGAAGCCCTTCTTTCAATAAAGGATGAAGCGTTTTTGGAAAGGGAGCTGTTTTCGCTTCTTTTTCGGGAATGGTATGCCAATGAACAATCTGATCCTTGATGGATTCATCCGTTTTCAGCCACTCAATCGCTTCTTGTATCGTTTTTTTCTTTTCCATTTCATCGTTCACCTCAATACTGCCTATTGTACCGAATAAACGTTCTCTTTAAAAGAAAAAAGTTGCACCATATAACACCCGCAAACGGCAGTCACCTCTCCAATATTTTGGCATATTGTAAATGAAGAGAACCGATTGAAGAAAGGAGAATAGAAAATGGCGATGGACAGCCATCTTCCAGAGAAACCGAAAAAGCACAATACGTTTGACGACTGGATGAAATCCATGAACGGCATTTTTCCTGAGCGGCCGATGAAAAATTTCTTAAAGCACATCGATGAATTTTTTGCCGGCTCTTTTCCGGTGGAAATGAGAGAAAAAGAAAATGAATACTGGATATTGGCTAAACTGCCCGGTGTATCAAAAGAACAAATTGGAATAGAAATCAATGCTCAATTTGTCACTATTACCGTTTCTGAGCGAGAGTATGTACTGGAGGAAAATGAGAAGCGGCAAATCGTGCAAGAGCAAACTTCTTTTAGGAGACAATCAAGAACGATTCCTCTCCCTGCACTGGTTAATGAAAAAATGGCAAAAGCGAAGTACAAAGACGGCCTGCTAACATTGATTTTACCGAAAAAGAAAGGGAAAATAATTGAACTATCCGATTGACATGATTTTTTTGCAAACCACGTATGAAAACCCGCCTTCCAAAACGGCGGGTTCTTTCATTTCCTGGGTTGAATCCTATGATTGTTTAAATACGCTGCCAAACCCTTTTACCACACTCGAAAATTGATTCATTACCGCCATCATCTGACCGGCAGTGTTAATCATTTTGTTCATATCCAAGGTGCCATCCTGATTTTTGAAAGAATTCATGATCGTGTGAAATCCGCCTGATGGCGGTTTCATTAAGTTGCCTTTCGGGTATGGATGCAAATAGTTTATTTGTGTGGGGACAGTATGTTTCTTAGGATGCAGCGGATTTTCAAATAAGTCGCTGCTGTTCGTTGTTGCCGGGGGCTGATTCGGGATTGCGGGATAAACGAAAGAACTCCCGGCATTTTCCGCATTTAAAGGATCATAAGCTTGATAAGGGTAGTGAGCATAATGATGAAAAATGGGACCAGACTGGCCATGAGGTAAAATTTCATAAGGTTGGCCTGGATCAGCTTGATAATGAGCCAAATACGGATAACCGCTAGTCGTTTGCCTCCGCATCATGTTTTCTCCTTTCTCTATTTCTGTTGATTTATTTTATGTGGCAAAAGTTGAAAAGTGAATTCATAATTTTCCGATAATGTCGATATTTGTATATCTATTTTTTACAAAAATGTGTCCAAATAAGTGGCTATTTATGTTAACATAGAACAAAAAAAGAGGGGGTTGATAAAATGACCATTCACGAGTTAAAAGAAAAATTTCTGGAAAAAAAATCTTACCCGCCGCGAGATTTTAATCAGCTTCTTGATTTTGCCAGAAATTTGTATTTGTTGAATGAGCTGCCTCTCAGAGACTACAGAGACGTTGTTCGTGATTTAGAAACCGCCGGAGCAATCAGTCCCATTGTCTTGGAACAATCGTTATGGAAGAATACAACTTCTGCTTTATAATCTCAATAAAGAAGCGGATTTTAAAAGGTTAGTCCGTCCCTTTTAAAATCCGCCTCTTTTTTGTTTCCGCCTTAAATCTCCCTTTATGCGCCCTTACGAAAATATTCCGCCCATATGATTCTATTCCTTGTCTGATGATTGAAAAATGAAGTTTTACGATTCATTGTCATTAATCACATTTTTTGAGGATTCTCCATCATGAACATTCCGTTTTACTTCATTTAAAACATACTCCACTGTATGAACGGTTTGCTTAAAACGACTGTAGCTAGTTTTTGGAAAAAAGGCTTGTACAGCGATGATTTGCAAATTTTCTAATGTCGCGGTTATTTGTTGTTTATGGATGTACTTCGGTTTTTGACTCATAAGCCACTTTTTTGCTTCCGCTTCCCATTCATCACTTAACGATTTCATTTTATCTGCAAAAGGCTTCACTTCCGTATAAAAATCCATTTCTTTCCCCGTTGATCGAACGGTTTCATACACTTCATCCGCCTGCTGAACAAGCTTTAACAGTTCGCTAGTTAATATCCATAAATTTGATTGTCCAGCCATATACATCCCCCCTTTAATCATAAAACAAGATCTAACCAAATCATCTTTAATCAATGGGGCTGCCGTTTCAAGCACTGAATAAAAGTTTCGTGCAAAGCGGATACGTACAAAAGGAAAGAATGAAAGACGCAAGATAAAAGGATGGTCCAAATATCGAAAATATAATGAAAACGGCTTTTGGCGAATCAATATGAAAGACTTTGACATTCCCGCTGACAAGAATAAAAAAAGCAGCTTATTTATCATCTATAAGCTACTAAAAAAACTATAACGAAACTGTTCTTCACAACGCAAGTTTTCTAACAGATGAAGGGTTCATTTGTGTATAGGAAATGTATTCCACATTTGCTTCAATATCTGCCAATTGGTCCATAAGCCATTTTTTTTGCTTTTCAATCGATTGAAATCCCGCTTCTTTCTCCTGATGAATACTGACCGTCAAAAGATCATCCATATCTTCGACTTTCTCTTCTATTTGCTCAAACAACTTTAAAATTTCTTCTCTTTGTATCATAGAATTTCCTCTCCTTTCCTTCAAGGTATTACCCATATTCTTGATTTTTTTGCCATTCCCTGCCTTCTTGACAAAACTAGATGCCATTCGGCAAAGAAAGAATTTTTTTAACAGAATGGGCTATTCTTTTCCTTCTTTCACCGTATTTTTCCTTTCCGAAAAGCTAACAATAGGACGGGAGGTGTACAATATAGCTGAGAAAAAAGAACAAAAGCCGAAAAACCAAGGTACTCGTTCTGAGACAAAATCCGCCTATGGTGACAAAAAACTCTCGGGACCTAACCGCCCATCAACGTAGTCCATCATTCATTCAAGACCGAAAAAGCAAGGAATTCCTTGCTTTTTTGGATTCTTTTTATATCTTTTTCATCAAGCTTGCCCATTGGAGTTGAATCTGCTTTTGAACAAACCATTCTGTTAAATGGACGGGTTTTCCAGGTTCGGAATCCATAAACCATTCATCTTTGATGACCGCTTCTTGCGACCAGTCTCTCCTTGTATGTATATGATGTTCCACGATCGGAAATGCCCATCGAAGCATGGGCGTCTGGCTATAAAACGGCTTTTTCATAAAACGCTCGTAATCTTTCCGCGAACCAGTATGCTCCACCTTTCGAGCAAATAACAAAAAATGAGGATAAAGATCCGTATGAAACAAGATATGAGCCAACCGCTTTCCTAAATCGATTCGCGCATCCACGTTGCGAAACGAGGTCACGCTGGAACCGTATAAATTTCCATTGATCGTCGGAAATAAAACCGTGCTGAAATGCAAACATTCCTCCACCCAAAACAGCAATGAACGAAAAACTTTCTTTTTGTACAGAGGATGTTTTAATATCGGTTCTTGAATAACGTTTTGTTCATTGATGATAAGTGCTTTCAGCAGCCGATCTCCGTCTTTTTCCACCCAAAAGCGCTCCCATTCTTCAATCATAAATTGGGAAACGCCCCAGCGATCTAAACTTCGAAAAAGAGGGAGATTTTCTAATTTGGAGAAATGATATAGAAGCAATTGCGGATACGCATCACGAAAAATCAGCCAATTGGCTCTTTCATAAGCTAAAAACATATGGTCCCTAGTTTCTTCTTCTAATAACGTGATCAATTGTGGACTTTTTAAATCACACATATTATATCCAGCATTTCTGGATACCATCGACGCCAAAAAAGCCCATTTTATCTCTGGGTGATGGCGGTAAAAATGAAAATAAGCGCTCGTTCTGCTGATATTATCCATGTTATGGCGCCAAACTGCCTTTAAAATAACGTCTTCCATTGAGGAAAAACGGTCAGCACCAACGATTTTGGAAAAAATACAACGAAAAAATAAGGTTTTGTTCATATATCTCGCCTCTTTTCCATATATAAGCTTATGATAGCGACAATTTCAGATTTTTATTCCCCCATTTCGGCTCGGTTTCTGATATGATATGTAGTAGTCTGCGAGGTGTTGATCGTGGAGTTTCATTATCCAAATGGAAAAAAATACAATCCTTCTCAACAACAAATAGCGAAAAAAGGCCATTCAAAACCGATACGATACGGCAATCGAGGAATGACTCTCGAAGAAGATCTCAATTTGACCAATCAGTATTATTTAGAAATTGGACATGCTGTCATTCATAAAAAGCCGACACCTATTCAAATTGTTCAAGTAGATTATCCGGCAAGGAGTGCCGCTGTGATCAAAGAGGCTTATTTCAAACAGCCATCCACTACAGACTATAACGGAGTATACAAGGGGAGATATATTGACTTTGAAGCCAAAGAAACGAAAAACTTGCACTCTTTTCCACTGCAAAATTTTCACGAACATCAAATCCGCCACATGATGCAAGTGGAACAACAAAAAGGCATCTCCTTCGTTATTATCCGTTTCACCACAACGGATGAAGTGTTCTTGCTTCCGAGCCAACATCTTTTTCGATTTTGGGAACGGATGAAAAACGGGGGAAGGAAATCCATCAAAAAAGAAGAAATTGAAAATTATGGGAAAACTATTCCGATTAAGTATCAACCTCGCATTGATTATTTGGAAGTGGTAGACATTCTTTACCATTCTTATTTTTAATTTCTGCCAAAAAACCCATAATGATATCAAAGTAGAAAGCGATTAGGTTTTTATTTTTGAAAGTGAGGAGTAAGCTTATGGCTGACCAATATAAATCACGCACAGAACGACGAAGACAGCAAAGCAAAAAACCAAAAAAGAAGCGAAATGGCGGTTCTTTGGCCAAACGTATCCTGTTATCATTGGTGATTGTCGGTCTCGTCATGTTGGTGGGCGGGATTGGAACGTTCGCCTACTTCATTAAAGACGCGCCTAAATTAAATGAATCGATGCTAAAGGACCCCATTCCTTCCAAAATTTACGACAAGGATGGACACTATATTACCTCGGTGGGATCCGAAAATCGGGACTATGTCAAATATGACGAGGTCCCCAAACCAGTGAGAGATGCGATCATTGCCACCGAAGATGCCCGTTTCTACCAACATCACGGGATCGATATTATTCGAACCATTAAAGCCATTATCAGCAATGTGACAAACGGTTATGGTTCCCAAGGCGGAAGCACCATCACTCAGCAAGTAGTCAAAAACTCATTTTTGACTCATGAAAAAACGATTAAACGAAAAGTACAAGAATGGTGGCTGGCATATCAGCTAGAACGTAAATATACAAAAGCACAAATCTTTGAAATGTACGTCAATAAAATTTATATGTCTGATGGCATATTCGGAATTAAAGCAGCGGCAAAGCATTACTTTAATAAAGATCTGAATCAATTGAATCTGACGGAAGCAGCCATGCTGGCCGGTATGCCACAAAGCCCGAATAATTACAATCCGTTTGAACATCCGGAACAAGCAGAAAAACGAAAGGATATCGTTTTATCATTGATGAAACAACACGGGAAAATTACTGAACAGCAAATGCGTCAAGCGGAAGCGGATCATGTCACTCATTATCTTGTCCCTCCATCCAAACGAAAAGTCGATACGGCGGATAACAAGTATGGTGCTTTTATCGACCTTGTCGTGGATGGAGTGAAAAACATGGGCGGTTACAACGCTTATTCCGATGGATTGAAAATTTACACCACTTTGGATCCGGATGCCCAAAGCTATGTAGAAAATATGATGAACACCAATGATGTCATTCAATATCCGGATGACAAGTTTCAAGCCGGGCTCGTTCTTTTAGATACGAAAACTGGTGAAATTCGTGCAATCGGAGGCGGAAGAAATCAAAAAGTAAGAAGAGGCTATAACTATGCTGTCGATGCCCACAGACAGCCAGGTTCTACGATTAAGCCTCTCATCGATTACGGTCCTGCGATTGAATACTTGAAATGGTCCACCTACCACCAGCTGACCGATGAGCCTTACAGCTACTCAAACGGACAACCGATTCGCAATGCCAACGGCACCTATAAAGGCCAAGTATCGATTCGAAAAGCGCTGCAATGGTCTTACAATATTCCGGCTTTAAAAACATTCCAAGCCGTCGGTCCTGATAAAGCAAGCGAATTCCTTTCCAACTTGGGAATTCATTTCGACCATATGTATGAGTCATACGCCATCGGCGGAATGGATCAAGGTCCTTCACCGCTCCAAATGGCAGGTGCATACGCGGCGTTTGGTGATAACGGTATTTACCATAAACCGCATTGTATTAAGAAAATTGTGCTGCGCGATGGCGAAACGGAAATCAAAAATCAGATTGACCCGCAAATTGCCATGAAAGACTACACCGCCTATATGGTGACGGATATGTTGAAAGACGTCGTCAAATCCGGTACAGGACAAACGGCGAATATACCTGGACTTCCTTTAGCAGGAAAAACCGGAACGACCAACTATGATGAAGAAACGCGGCAAAAGTATGGTATTCCTGATTATGCCAACAAAGATTCGTGGTTTGTTGGCTACACTACAAAATATTCAATGGCCGTTTGGACCGGCTATCCTGAACCGAATAAAAACTATTTAACTCCTGAAGAATCCAAAATTGCTCAGAAAATGTTTAAAAACGTGATGGCGCATGTTTCCTCCAATACGGAAACAAAAGACTTTAAAAAACCGAAAAGCGTTGTCGAATTGCCGATTGTAGCAGGATCCGATCCGCCACGGATAGCCAGCAAAAGCGTGCCGAGGGATAAGGTTGATTACGAATTATTTGTCCGCGGAGAAGAACCGACCCAATACTCTGATGATTCTTCAGAGGACAATAACCAAGAAAAGAAAGACGATAAGAAAGAGGAGGAACAAACCGTTTCTGCACCATCTGGTTTAAGCGGACAGTACGATCCGTTAACACAAAGCATCACGTTATCATGGAATTACGATCAACCGGCCTCGTTTGAAGTGACTGCCTCTTCAAGCCAAGGCACTACGACTCAAACGACGAATGGTACGTCCATCGTGATTTCCGGCGTCCAACCTGGTTCAACTTATTCATTTTCAGTGGTGGCCATTGTAGATGGCAAACGCAGTGCACCTGCTTCTACGAGCGTAAATGTTCCAGGTGAAGAAAATTCGGATCAATCACAAGGCAATAATCAAGGCCAAGGAACGACGAATCCAAATGAGAACCCAACCGACAACAATAACGGAAATGAAAACAGTAATAACGGCATGAACGGCGGTAACAATAATAATGACAACAGCAACGGCAATAATGGCAATAGCAATAACCAAAATCCAGAGCAACCAAGTAACAACACAGGAAATGGAAACCAAAGCGGCGGTAATGGAAGCAATAACCATACACAGCCAAGTCAACCGAATCAGCCATCTACACCGTCCAATCAAAATAAACAACAACCCGTTTCAGGACAATCAACGAAGGGTTCGGCTTCGACCAACAGCGTTCCGCCTAACGAATAATAGACCTGCATCCATGACCAAGGGGATTTTTCCTCTTGGTCTTTAAAATTTGATTTTCAAGAGAAATGACAAAAAAAGGACTACCCCTTCTTGCTTTTCACAATGATCTTACGTCTTCCAAGATACTGTGAAAACGAAGGAGTAGTCCTTTTACTTTGCTTCTTTTTGTTTCCGTTTTTGAATAGTAGCCATTTTAGCATATTGCTTATACTGTTCTGTAAACAGTTCATCCAATTGCCTGAAAGCAGGATAACTATTTGGCCTTTCCATAATAAATTGAAGCCGTTCAGCTCCATTTACGGGTTTAGCATAAAATCCATCCATTTTCTCTTTCCAATTGCTAAGTTCGACCGGCGCAGAATTGCTCCAAAACATCAACATAAAAAACAACGCTATTCCTGCCCTCATCTCGCTTTTAAGTACTTTTTCTCTTTTGGAGAATTTTCTTTCTAACCCTTCTCGAATTTTTTCCCATTTGTTCAATAAAATCGGAATCGATTTTTCTGGATTTTCCCAAGGGTACTCTTCTATTGGACTATTCCAATAAAAAGACAACTCAAAAAGAAAATAAGGAAATTTCTCCAGTTCTGCTGCTGATAACGGTGCTTGATTTTCATCGAACGGTTTTGAGCGCAAAAAGAAAAAATCGTCCTCAAGCTCCTTCGGTAGTTCTCTTTGCTTCTTCAAGCCCTTTCTTCCCCTTCATTCTTTTTTTTCCTTCACGGCACAAAGACAATAACGGGCATTCTTCGCATTTCGGCGATTGCGCTTTGCAGTGATACCGTCCAAAAAAAATAAGCCGATGATGAGTGATGGACCATTCCTCTTTCGGAACCTTCTTCATAAGAGTTTGTTCCACTTCCCACACACTATCTTTCCAGCGGCAAATTCCTAATCGCTTGCTCACTCTTTCCACATGAGTATCCACCGCTATGGCCGGCTGTCCGAAAGCAATCGAAACGACGACATTCGCGGTTTTCCTTCCAACTCCGGGCAATTTCATCAGTTCCTCTTTCGTTTCCGGTACTTGCCCTTGATGTTTCTCGATAAGTATTTTGCACAATTTTTGAATGTTTTTTGCCTTAGTGCGATAAAGCCCGATGGATCTAATATCTTGTTCCAGCTCCTCTAACGGAACACGAACATAGTCTTCCGGTCTTTTATATTTTTGAAATAATGATTTTGTGACTTTATTAACATGCGCATCGGTGCTCTGGGCAGACAGCACTACAGCGATCAGCAGCTCGAATGGATTTCGGTGATTCAGTTCCCCTTTCGCATTGGGAAACATTTTGGCTATTACGTCTAAACAGTAGCGAATTTGCGATTTTGTCAACATCATCGTCACCGCCTTTCTCTCTAAAAATAGACTGACCCATTGTCCGTAAGATTGTACGGATGCCGAACAAAAATACTTTTACGGTCCTGTCCTTTACGCTCTCTTTTTAACCGTTTTGAAAATGGGCAATGATGAAAAAACATGTTTATTTCTCCAGCCAATTATAAAAAGGAACAGCTTTATGGGATTTTTTAGGTTGAGTGGTTTGTTGTTTTCCTTGTCGAAAACGCTGGCTGTATTCTCTTGCTTGATCGATGGATTGTATTCCTTGTTTTTTCCATTCAAACAAAATTCGATCAATATAGCGGAAATTCAATTTCCCTGATATGACCGCTTCTCGAAGAGCCGCTTTAATCATGACGGGAGTATGGCCGTCTTGATCGATCCAAATCGCAAGTGTTTCACACTCTAACGGCGAAAGGGGTCTGCCGAATTCCTGCTCAAAGCAAGAGTACAAATCTTGCTCATGATCCCATGTTTTTTGAAGCTCTTCTTTTCTTTTTTCCATCAATAGGACATCCAAAAATTTTTCCCAAAGCGGCTGCAAAGAATACCTTTCGTAGCCGGGCTTTTCTCCTTCTTCAATGGCAATATATTGCATTTGAACAAGTTTTCGCAGTATACGTGCGCATTCTGCTGCAGAAATGGTCATTGTATCCGAAATTTCTTCCGGCGTAGGAAAGTGGATTCCTTTTTCTATGAAACGGTTTAACTGCAAAAGCAACACCAATTCTGTTTCCGTCAAATTCAATCTCGTATAATGGGTAAGAAGCAACTTGGAAACATTCACCGTTCCTTCTTCCAACCAAAATTTCATCAGCTCTTTTTGATCCATTTCGGACACCTCAATCAATAGTATAGCATGGGGATAGCAGAAAGAGAATGTAAATCCCCCTAGCATGATGTCATAATGTAAAACGTTTTTCCATTCGATCGCTTTCTTCTCTTCATCCGCGTGCTGGCTATATATGTAGGTCTGCTCACCTGAAAATCACAAATGAAAAAACCACATCATCATAAAATGAAAATGTGGTTTCTCATCACAGTCAGCATTTCTAAAACTCCCATTTCTTCAATGGAAAATAAAGAAATGCTGACAGCCTTCTCTTTCATTCAGACTGATATTTTAAGATGGATGATCTTTTTGTTCATTAAGGATACAAACGATTCAGCAAGCGTGGGAACGGAATCGTTTCACGTACATGTTCCACTCCGCTAATCCACGCAACTGTTCTTTCCAATCCTAGACCGAACCCTGAATGAGGGACAGAACCGTATTTTCTCAAGTCCAAATACCATTGATAAGCATCAAGCGACAAGTGATATTCTTCGAGGCGTTTCTTTAACAGATCATAATCATGAATTCTTTCTGATCCGCCAATAATTTCACCGTATCCTTCCGGTGCGATTAAATCAGCGCACAGAACTACTTCGGGTCGGTTAGGGTCAGGCTGCATATAGAAAGGTTTTATTTTAGCCGGATAATGAGTGATAAAGACTGGTTTTTCAAAGTGCTCGGCAATAGCGGTTTCATGGGGTGCCCCAAAATCTTCTCCCCATTCAATGTCTTGAAATCCTTTTTCATGAAGAAGTTCTATCGCTTCATCGTATGTAATGCGTGGGAAAGGCGCTTGCACTTTTTCCAGTTTGCTCGTATCTCTTTCTAAACGTCCTAATTCCAATTGACAATTTTTCAGCACGGATTGAACGATATAGGATACATATTGTTCTTGCAATTTCAAACTGTCTTCATGCTCATAAAAGGCCATTTCCGGTTCAATCATCCAAAACTCAATAAGATGGCGGCGTGTTTTCGATTTTTCAGCCCGGAACGTAGGACCAAAAGAAAATACTTTTCCAAAAGCCATCGCGGCTGCTTCCATATAAAGTTGGCCGCTTTGAGACAGATAGGCGTCTTCGTCAAAATATTTTGTATGGAAAAGCTCCGTTGTTCCTTCCGGTGCACTTCCTGTCAAGATCGGCGGATCAATCTTCACAAAACCTTTCTGATTAAAAAATTCGTATGTAGCTCGAATAATCTCGTTACGGATTTTCATAACGGCATGTTGTTTCCGCGACCGGAGCCATAAATGGCGGTGATCCATTAAAAATTCTGTTCCATGTTCTTTAGGGGTGATCGGATAATCGACTGCCTCATGGATCACTTGAATGTCTTTCACTTGTAACTCATAACCAAATGGAGACCGGGCGTCTTCTCGAACAATTCCTGTTACGTAAAGCGACGTTTCCTGTGATAAAGATTTCGCTTTTTGAAAGACTTCTTCCTCCACTTCGTTTTTCACTACGACTCCTTGAATAAATCCCGTTCCATCACGCAATTGCAAAAAAGCAATCTTTCCGCTGGAACGTTTATTTGATAGCCAAGCACCAATGGTTACTTCTTGGCCAATATATTGACTCACTTCTGAAATTGTACTTTTCATGTATACATTCCCTCCAAGCAGTACCACAACGTTCAAATCCATTCGCTCTCTATTATACATTTCCCACTTCAGTCAATCAATGGTGCCTGACCCCCTTCACGCTTTAAAGCGTAAAGGGGGTCAGGCACCGCCTTAAATATTGGTCATTTTCTTCCACCATTTGCCGTTTTTGAAAAGGACATAGTAATAATTTAAGTCCCCTTCTTTATCCAAATAAGCCATTTCCCATACCGGTCCGACTTCTTCCATGCCGAGATGCACGGATAAAAGTTTTGCCGGTTTCTCATCTTGATATAGTTTATCTATCGCTTTTTGTTCGGAAATCCCATTCGAATATTTGTCATATAGGATTTTATCTTTTCGCTGTTTCGGAATCCAAGCTACCATTTTTTCATGCTTTTTATTTTCGCCGATCAGCACATAATACGTTTTCTTACTGTTGTATAAATAAAATTTATCCACAGTCGAAATGATTCCGTGGTCTTTGGCTACTTTCAACGCTTCTTCTTCCGCTTTTTGATAAGGCTTTTTAGCACTTGCATAAATATAGGTGGAAAAGGCTAAAACCACCACCGCTATAATTGCGATTATCATCATAACTTTTTTCATAGTATCACTTCATTCAGGTACGATATATTGTAAAAACAGCTTTTTTCGGATCGTTTGGATCCAACGCCAATCCGAACATTAAATCTTTTCGCTTTAATGTTCGATTCAAAGCATCGACAATTTTGTACAAATCGGGATGATAATTAATCATCACTGTCTGCAGAACCTCAATTTTGCTCTCCATTCGAAACCTCCAATACTTTTTTGCTTTTCGAAAGAAGTGGTCTCGAACCGAACGAAAGACACACTCTTCCAGCGACACCGCAAGCGATTGTTTATTCCGAATACCATTATAACAAGAATCTTGAAAAAATCAGCAGCCAATATTCATAAAAAATGTCGGCCATTGCACTTTGCATGGCGGCTCTTCGTTCAAGACCATGAAACGGCAATACTGCCCATCGTTCCATTTACCCTTCAAGGTGTTCACACGGAATTCTCTATTATCTATCCTCAACCGAATAAAAGAATCCTCCCGCGCACATTCCCCCCAATCCACCGAAGTTTTTCTCTTCAGCTTGACGCTCCAAAAGCCTTTTTTAAAGCCAATCTTCAATGACTTGAATGACTTCCGGCAAGGAAGCATGGAGAATGGGTACTTTCGGAATCGATTGTATAAACGCTTTTCCATATCGAGCCGTAGTGATTCTACGGTCAAATACGATAATGATTCCCCGATCTCGCTCTGTTCGAATCAACCTGCCAAACCCTTGTTTAAAACGAATGACCGCTTGCGGGAGAGAAGAATGGTAGAACGGATTTTTTCCTTCTGCTCTAAGTGCCTCTCCTTTTGCTTGAAAGAGCGGATCGTCCGGAGGAGTGAAAGGAAGCCGAACGAGAACCAAGCAAGAAAGATCTTCTCCCGGAATATCAACCCCTTCCCAAAAACTGCTAGTGCCAAAAAGAATCGCCTTTTCGAATTTTTGAAAGTGGCGAGTCAATCTCACTTTACTTCCATTCGTAATTCCCTGGGCAATTAAAACAAAATCTTCGAGGAGTCCGCTTTCCTTCATCAAAAGATACGTATTCTTCAACATATCATAGGATGTAAAAAGAACAAGCATCCTACCATTCGTAGCTTGCGCGACAGCACTTAAATAATCCGCCAATACTTCCACGTATTTCTCGCTTGTTACATCCTGAATTTCAGGAACATCATTAGGAATGATCAGCTTGCAATTTTTTTCATAATGAAACGGGGAAGGAAAGATGGCTTGTCGAAACCTTTTTTCCGGAATCCCTAGTTCCTCAGCGAAATGTTGGAATGAACGATTTACCGATAAAGTGGCGGATGTAAAAATGACGCTTTTTTTCCCATCGATAAATTGTTCCATCCGTATTCGATCTAAGCCGGCGGGACGGCACTTAATTTTCAAATGATTTTGCGGCATTCGGACATCGCCTTCCATCCAAATGACAGCCGGCTGCTTCGATCCTTCTATTATTACATTCTTGAGATCGTTCATCCACTTTTTCCAGCTTTCAAGCAAGTCATACAGCTTTTCGATCATCGCCGCTTCATCCAAAGTCAAGTCTGTTTCCAGCTTTTTGGCCAACATTAGTCTTTCTTGCAAACTATGATGAATCATTTTCATCAATTCATACAATCTTTCGGTTGAATAGAGTAATTCTTTCCAATATTTCATTTTTCGTTCTTGTTCGCCAACTCGAATCTGTACTTTATTCCAACTGTTAGGCTTCTTTTTCGCCAAGTGAAGGAAAAAGGCGGAAGCGGCATTCATCCATTCGTTCATTTCAAAAGCAATTTGGTGTAAATCATGATCGGTTTCAAAGAAATGAATCGTTGCCTCTTTTCCGTGCTTTTTCAGCAATTCTTCGCATTGAAAGAACAGTTGTTTTTGCTCCATCGTTCCGATCTGTTGATACATCCATTTCAATGCTCGCAAATCTATTTCAGTTCCCATCTGGTCTCCGAGTACATTCCCGAAATGATGGGCTTCATCTATAATGACTTGATTGTAATCAGAGATCAAATTTTGATCAGAAAACAAGTCTTTTGCCAATATGGCGTGGTTGGTCACGATAATATCGGCTTGTTGCGCCTGTTTTCTCGCATGCAAATAAAAATCTTTTTCCATCCAAGGGTTTTTGGAGCGGTTCAAAAATATATCTTCTTGCTTAATGCGAGCCCAATATAGTTCACCGCCGGAGGATAAATTCAATTCATTTTTGTCCCCGGTGGTCGTTTCCGTCAGCCAAACCAAAATCTGCATCTTAGTCAACGCTTCATCGTAATTGCTCGTTTCGTCGTTCAGGCTATTTTCAAATTGAAACAAGTCAATATAATGGCTGCGTCCTTTTAAAACGGCCGTTTGAACGGAAAATGGCAAAATCGCCTTCAATAGCACCAAATCCTTATTCATCAGCTGTTCTTGAAGCACCGTTGTGTACGTGCTAATCACAATCGGCACCTTATGCTGTTTACTGTAAAAAGCGGCAGGCAATAAATAAGCAAGCGATTTCCCGATCCCTGTTCCCGCTTCAATGAAAGCATGATTTGAAGAGTCCAGCGTTTCATAAACGCAATCCATCATTTCAAATTGAGCTTCTCTTATTTGAAACTGGGGGAATTCTTTCATATATTCTGCTTTTTCATTGGGAGAAGAGGGATACATCACGTCGTAGAGAAGGTCTTCTCTTTTTTGTATTTTTTTCTTTTTCAAGGCGATATTTCGATAGACTTCCAAATCTTCCGGCAAAGACTCGATCGATTGTTCTTTTTCATCCAGCACCGCTTGTATAACCGTGGAAATATCCGATTTTAAATGAGAAGAAAGCTGATGCAATTTTTTTAACGTGACATACGGCAATGACTTCAGCTTTTTCAACATCAAAAGTAAAATTTCCGCCGTCACATAAGCATCGCTGTCAGCTTGGTGAGGCCTTGAATGCAAAACTCCCAGTTCTTCCGCCATATCGGACAGCTTATAACTGTCTTGCGTGGGGTACAGAAATCTGGCCAACTCCACCGTGTCTACTGTCTGCCCGTTAAATAGCGGAAAGTTCGCTTTTTCCAATTCTGTTTGTAAAAACGTTAAATCAAAAGCGGTATTATGAGCAACAAAAATCGAATGATCCAAAAGCGGACGAATATTTTGAGCAGCCTCTGAAAACAGCGGTGCTTGTTTTACCAGATCCTCGTGAATTCCCGTCAATTCTTCAATAAAGGCGGGAATGGCCGTCTCCGGGTTGATAAAGGTTGTATATTGATCAATAATCTGCTCACGCTCAATAATCACCAGGGATGCTTGTATAATTCGATCCCCTTTTTTCGGAGAATTTCCCGTTGTCTCTAAATCAACTACTACAAATCGTTGTGGTAACATCTAAGAGCACACCTTTTTTCTAAAGTGAAACTTGCCAATCTTTTTTCAAGTTTACCATAAGAATTCCGATGATGTCAGTCATATGTCCGCAAAATAAAAAGGCCGGCCCCCTCCATCAAGAAATAGGATAGAATCAAAGATCTCCTATTCTAATGATTTTAAAAGGGGCCAACCCACTATTTCATGTCAAAAACTATAAAATAGTCGCTTCTTTTTCGCCGGTGATCAATTGAGCGATCCGGTTATTCTCATCCATAATAGCGATTTTCGGTGAATGTTCCTTGACTTTCTCTTCTGGAACTAAAACATAGGAAATAATAATGACCGTGTCCCCGGGCTGAACAAGTCTTGCCGCCGCCCCATTTAGGCAAATGACTCCGCTCCCTCTTTTACCCGGGATAACGTACGTTTCTAGTCTTGCACCATTATTATTGTTCACGACCTGCACTTTTTCATTAACAGCAATTCCAACTGCATCCAATATGTCTTCATCGATGGTAATGCTGCCGACATAATTTAAGTTGGCTTCTGTAACAGTGGCGCGGTGGATTTTGCTGTTCATTAATGTACGAAACATTTTTGTTTCCCCCTTAACGAGACAAATCTAGTATCACATTATCAATCAATCGTGCTGACGCAAATTGTACGGCTGTGGCAATGATCACTTTTCCTTTTATTCTCTCAAGCGGATCCAATTCAGGGAAAGAAAGGACTTCCACATAGTCGATTTCTCCGCCCGTGTTTTGGCGAATATGATCGGATACCAATCGGACGATTTCCGCAGGATCATCTACCCCATTCTCGACGGCTTTTTTTCCTTTCAGCAGCGCTTGATAAATTTCAGGAGCTTCCTTCCGTTCCTGTGCGGATAAATACGTGTTTCGGGAACTTTTAGCCAAACCGTCTTCTTCCCGAACCGTTTCTACGCCGATGATGTCGATCGGAAAGTTTAAATCCGCCACAAATCCTTGAACAATCGCAAATTGCTGTGCATCTTTCAATCCGAAATAAGCTCTGTCCGGCATTGTAATATGAAACAGTTTAGTGAGAACGGTAACGACGCCGTCAAAATGTCCTTTTCTAGTACGTCCGCACAAAACATCTTTTCGTTTTTTGACGTTCATTTGAACGATAGATTCTTCAGGGTACATTTCTTCCACAGACGGGTGAAAGAGAACATCAACGCCATTGTCTTCAGCCAGTTTTCGGTCACGGTCAAAATCGCGAGGATACCGCTCAAAATCTTCATTCGGGCCAAATTGAATAGGATTCACAAAAATGCTCATCACTGTCAGATCATTTTCTGCAGTCGCTTTTTTCACAAGCGATAAATGCCCTTCATGCAGATAGCCCATCGTTGGAACAAAACCAATGGTCTTCCCGTTTCGTTTTTGCTCGGAGAGGAATTCTTGGATGTCTTTTATTTTTGTAAAAACTTTCATGAGCGTTCTCCTCCATACAAATGACTAAGCTCTTCCTGCTTCATCGTAAAAGAATGATCTCGATCAGGAAATTCGCCTTTTTTTACTTCTTTTACATAATCTTTGATCCCTTTTCTCGCCGCTTCATTCAAATTTTCATACGGCTTTACAAATTTCGCTAATCGATCGACCCCATACTGTAGAACATCGTGGTAGACAAGAACCTGCCCGTCTGTTTCACTGCCGGCTCCGATCCCGATCGTCGGAATCGTCAGTTCTTTTGTCACCTCTTCTGCCAGCTGATAAGGAACACATTCCAATACGATCATAAAAGCGCCTGCCGCTTCAATTTGTTTCGCGTCTTTTATTAATTTTTTCGCTTGATCCGCCGTTTTTCCTTGAACTTTATAGCCGCCCAGTACTCCGACAGATTGAGGGGTCAGCCCAATATGCCCGACCACCGGTATACCTGCTTTCGTCAAGGCAGCAACGGATTCAGCTATTTCTTCTCCGCCTTCCACCTTAACGGCTTGTGCACCCGCTTCTTGCATAATTCGTCCTGCCGCTTTCAAAATTTCTTCACGGGAAAGATGCGCCGTTAAAAACGGAAGATCCGTCACGACAAAAGTATCTTTTGCTCCTCGTTTTACCGCTTTTGTATGGTGGATCATATCTTCGAGAGTAACCGGCACAGTCGAATCGTATCCCAGCACCACCATACCAAGAGAATCGCCGACGAGCAAAATGTCGGCTCCAGCCTCTTCCGCCAATTTGGCAGACGGATAATCATAGGCCGTAATCATCGCAATTTTTTCATGATTTTGCTTCATCTTCAAAAAATCAGCGGTCGTTTTCACGTTCCCATCCTCCTTTTTATTGGGAAGGGGACGAAACAGAAGACTTACTGCAAAATAAAAAGCCCTTCGACAGAAGGACTCGTTTTCCACTTATTTGTTTCGACCCTCTGTCCCTGTCACTATGGATCAAGGCAGACAAACATTTTATTGATTTACGCAAGGTGCAGTTCGCGTCTTGGATACTGCCCATTCAAATTATACCAAAAATACGCAACTCTTGCCTACCAAAACATTCTCGGCCAATCAGACGGTAAATATCACTCTTTAAATTTCGATATCTGCAGAATAGATGTTGTGTATCGTTCCGTTCGCATCCTGAAGCTGCAATACTCCTTCATCGGTGATGCCAAGAGCTTTTCCTGTTATCACTCCTGTAATCGTTCTCGCCTTTATATGTTTTCCGATGGATATGGCATATTGTTCCCACAACGCTTTAATGGGAGCAAACCCTTCGTTTAAATAGAGATCGTAATACTGTTCAAGCTTTTCTAAAATCCTTTGAATTAACTTCGGTCGGAAAACTTTTTCGCCTTTTTCTATGGCAAGACTGGTGGCAATGTTCTTTAACTCATCCGGGAATTGCAATTGATTGACATTCATGCCGATTCCGATAATGATCGCATAAATTTGGTCAGCGTTCGCTTGAAGTTCTGTTAAGATCCCCGTCATTTTTTTCCCGTTGATTAAAATATCATTAGGCCATTTGATTTTCGGCTGCAAACCGGTTATCTCTTCAATGGCTTCCACAATAGCAACAGCCGTCAGAAGGGTAAATTGCGGAGCTTGTTGGGGAGGCAGTGTTGGCTTCAAAATAATGCTCATCCAAATTCCTGATGATTTGGGCGAATACCATTCTCTTGTCATGCGTCCACGCCCGGCCGTTTGTTCTTCCGCGATCACAACTGTCCCCTCCGGACAACCTTCCTGAGAAAGGCGGTGAGCTTCTATTTGAGTAGAATCAACCGTTTCCTTATGGACAATCTTTCTGCCCATAAATCTTGTCTTGAGCCCAAGAAGAATTTCATTGGCTGTCACTTTGTCAGGCATGCTGATGATGCGGTAACCCTTTTTGCGAACGGCTTCCAATTCAAATCCTTCTTTTCGAAGTTCTTCCATATGTTTCCATACCGCAGTTCTTGAACACCCAATGATGTCAGCAAGTTCTTGGCCGGAAAGAAATTCACCTTCGGCTTTCGAAAATGCTTCTAACAGCTTCGTTCTTACAACCGATTGCACCTCTTCAGCCACTCCTTTATTTTTTCTTTCTCATTTTTCGTTTTTTGATCTAAAACGGCTTTCTCGATCTCTTCCAGACAGGCTCTCAGCCATGGTCCCGGCTTCTTTTGAAACCACATGCATAAGTCATGACCGTTTACGCTTAATTCTTTTCGATGTTTGATAGGAAGATTCTCATAAAGAGTCTGAATCTGTTCCGTCATATCTTCATCTTGGTAAAGGACAGAATGAACTTTTTCAACATCGACGGCAACGGAAAGTCCCGCATCGTATACATCCCACTGCGTCCATGGTGTTTCTCGCCTTTTTTTCATCCAAGTCAACCCGCTTAACAAATATTTTATCGTTTTGGAAGGGAGTTTCCATGCTTTCAAAAACTCGACAGGTTTATCCCCGGAAACCAAAACAGCAATTAAAAGCCACATTTGCTGTAGCGTTAAAGAAGTGCAGTCGATGGTCAACATCTTTTCCAGCTCTTTTTCGTTTGATTCAAGACCAGGCAAGTAAATATACAATCCCGTTTCCAGTAATAACTTCAAACCTTTTTTTCGGAAGCGCCCCGAAATAAGTTTTTCAAACTCATTTTGTTTTCTTTCCACCGCAATATGCTGCATTAAACCAGCATTGCGGCATATGGCCGTAAATACGCCGTCTTCCAAATCAAACCCAAGCTGGCTGGCAAATCGGGCCGCTCTCATCATCCTAAGAGCATCTTCTGAAAATCGTTCTTCCGCCTTACCCACAGTGACGATCTGACGGTGTCGGATTGCTTCCTTTCCATTAAAAGGATCCACTACTCTCCCAGTGCGGTCCATCGCCATAGCATTCATCGTAAAGTCTCTTCTCTTTAAATCTTCGTATAAAGACCGTATAAAAACGACTTTTTCCGGCCGGCGAAAATCTTTGTAGTCCGATTCTGCCCGGAAGGTTGTCACTTCATATCCTTCGCCATTGTGAAGGACTAAAACAGTCCCATGTTCAATTCCCACGTCCACTGTATTTGGAAAAATTTCTTTCACTTCTTCAGGCAAAGCAGATGTGGCAATATCAATATCGCTGATCGACCTTCCTAAATAATAGTCGCGGACGCATCCCCCGACAAAATAGGCTTCATAGCCAGCCTGCTCCAATCTTTCCAACAAAGGAACAGCCTTTTGAAAAAGTGTGTCATTCATTTTTTTCACCTGCCTAGTCTTGTTGAAGCAAACTCAAATAGATGGATTCATAACGGTTGACAATTTTCTGTGAATAAAATTTTTGTTTGACCGTTAAAACCGACCTTTCAGAAAATTGCCTATGAATTTCGCTGTTTTCCAAAAGGTACAGAGACTTTTGGACGATATCCGCAAGATCTCCCGGCTCACAAATAAACCCGTTCACGCCGTTTTGAATCACTTCCGGAATTCCGCCGACATTGGTTCCGATGCAAGGAACTCCGCACGCCATTGCCTCCAACAACGCCAGCCCGAAACTTTCTTTTTGAGAAAGCAAAAGCATTAAATCACTGATAGAGTATAGTTCTTCTAAATTATCTTGTTTTCCTAAAAAGAGGACTCCCTCATCCAAACCTAAATCGCTGACTAATTTACTCACGACCGTCATTTCCGGTCCGTCTCCGACAAGAAGAAGTTTCGCAGGCATCTTCTCAAAAATGCGGGCAAATACCTTAACAACATCCGGCACCCGTTTGATGGATCGAAAATTGGAAACATGGATAATCACTTTTTCATCAGAGCGAATTCCGTACTCTTCCTTCAGATGGCTGGATGAAATCTTTTTAAAAATTCTTTCGTCGATAAAATTATAAATGGGAATGATCTCCTTTTCCGGCTGGATCAATTGATATGTTTCCTGAACAAGTGCATTGGAAACCGCTGTGACAGCATCAGAACGTTCGATGCCAAAACGGATAGCATCGGTTAAAGAAGGGTCATAGCCTAAAACAGTAATATCCGTACCATGCAATGTAGTGACGATTTTACTGTTTGATCCGGCCATTTGCTTCCCTAGTATGGCACAAACCGCATGAGGGATGGCATAGTGAACGTGAAGAATATCCAATTTTTCTCTCCGCATGACTTCGGCCATTTTATTGGATAATGCGATATCATATGGCGGATATTGAAAAACGGAATACTGGCTCACTTCCACTTGATGAAAATAAATATTATGATACATTCGGTTCAGACGGAAAGGGACACTCGAAGTAATAAAATGAATTTCATGCCCTTTTTCTGCCAATAGTTTACCGAGTTCTGTCGCCACAACTCCTGAACCGCCAACTGTTGGATAACAAGTGATTCCAATTTTCAACCTCATTTCTTGCCCCCTTCCTTTTTCGCGAAATGGCCGCCGATTTCCATCATCGATCGGCGGCTAGGCGATTGTATTGGTTTCATCCTAATGAAAAAAACCCTTTTTTCTTGTCCTTCTAGTTGGATGGAAGAAGAAAGGACGACACTCGCAACGGCGTTTTTCCTATCAATGCTTGTTTCTATATAAATTGCGCCAATCGATGTCTCCTTTTTCAAGACCTCTAATCAAAACTTCGCCTGTTCCCATATTGGTCGCCAGCGGTACGGAATAAACATCACAAAGCCTGATCAATGCAGAAACATCAGGTTCATGAGGCTGGGCCGTTAAAGGATCCCGGAAGAAAAAAACTAAATCCATTTGATTCTTGGCAATCATCGCTCCAATTTCTTGATCCCCTCCAAGAGGACCTGATTGAAAACGATGAACTTTAAGCCCCGTTGACTCTTGAATTCTTAAGCCTGTCGTGCCGGTGGCGTACAAAGTATGTTTTGCAAACGTATCACGATAAGCCAGGACGAATTTGACCATATCGTCCTTTTTCTTATCGTGAGCGATCAATGCGATATTCATCTCACATTGCCCCTATTCCAAAATATTTTCAAGCCCATAGACAAAATCATTTAATTTCGTAACGGTTTCGACGCTTACTTTTACTCCTGACATAAAGGAAGCACGATTGTAGGAATCATGGCGAATCGTCAGTGTTTGTCCTTCCGACCCAAACATAACTTGCTGATGCGCAATCAAGCCCGGAAGACGTACGCTGTGAATATGCATGCCATCGATATTGGCACCTCTTGCCCCTGAAATGGTTTCTTTTTCATTTGGATGCCCTTGCTGTTTTTGCTCCCTGACAGTTGAAATCATTTGAGCGGTTTTCACAGCTGTTCCTGAAGGCGCGTCCAATTTCTGATCATGGTGAAGTTCAATAATTTCAACATCTGAGAAATATTTGGCAGCCATTTGTGAAAATTTCATCATAAGTACAGCACCTATGGCAAAGTTAGGTGCAATAATGCAGCCAATTTGCTTCGAATTGGCAAGTTCTTTTAACTCTTCCAGCTGTTCTTCTGTAAATCCAGTTGTTCCGACAACCGGACGCACTCCATATTCAAGCGCCTTTTTGGTATGTAGGAATCCGGCTTCCGGAACCGTTAGATCAATCCATACATCAGCTTTTGTTTTTTGCAAGCATTCATCTACATCGTTGTATACCGGTACATCGATTCCTTGAAAACCTTCTAATTCACTTAGCAGAATGCCATTATATTTATGATCCAAGACAGCTTCCAGTTCAAAATGATCCGTGCGTTGAATAAGCTGAACGGCTTCACTTCCCATTCTTCCTCTCGGACCCGCTACAATGATTTTAATGGTTTCCATTATCCGCATCCTCCTCTGCTTTGATTTTTGTCCAACGGTCTTTATCTCTCGTTTGAAATTTATTCATCACAACATCATGCGCGTGTTCCAAATCAATATGTAAAGAATTCGCCAAACAAACAAGAACGAATAATAAATCACCCAGTTCTTCTTCCACTGTCTTTGCTTGTTCACTTGGCTTTTTAGGTTTCTCTCCGTAATAATGATTGATTTCTCTGGCCAGTTCACCAAGCTCTTCTGTTAATCGAGCAAGCATGGCTAAAGGACTGAAATAGCCTTCTTTAAACTGGCTAATATATTGGTCCACTTCTTCCTGAATTTGGGCCATCGTTTTCCTCATTTTTTACCGCCTCACTTTCTCCTTCCATGTTAGCTAATTCCTATTCTATTTACAATCTATTTCTATCTCCCAATACGTCATTGAATGAAATCGCTTAAGAGGTGATACAGGATAAAATTGCTTGTTTCTTTCGCTTTCTATATAATAGTTTCGATGTCTGCACTGCCTTTTCCATCGTTCTAATATTCGTCTTGGCAATATGGATTGAATCTTTTTTCTGACACTATACGTTACCATCATGTTAAGGAGGTTCCATGATGATTTTGGGGCTGAAAATAAAAAATATTTTATTCATTTGTATAGGAGCCGCCATCTATGCTTTTGGCTTAGTGCATTTCAATATGGAGAACAACTTGGCAGAAGGCGGCTTTACCGGGATTACGCTGATTTTATACAATTTGTTCGGCATTGATCCTTCCTATACAAACTTATTCTTAAACATACCTGTTTTCATCATCGGATGGAAACTTTTGGGAGGAAAAACATTCCGATACACGATTATCGGTACACTCGCCCTTTCCTTATTTTTATGGATCTTCCAACGCTTTCAGTTAAATATCCCTCTTCATCACGATCTTCTTTTAGCCGCTCTGTTTGCGGGCGTGTTTATTGGGATCGGGCTTGGCATCATCTTTCGATATGGCGGAACGACAGGCGGAGTCGACATTATTGCGCGGCTTGTCAATAAATACACCCATATCTCCATGGGAAAAACCATGTTTGTTTTTGACGCATGCGTGATCATCGCCTCTTTGTTGACATATATCAATTACAGGGAAGCGATGTATACCCTCGTGGCCGTTTTTGTCAGCGCTAGAGTGATCGATTTTATGCAAGAAGGTGCGTATACAGCAAGAGGCGCATTCATTATTTCTGAAAAAAACGAAGAAATTGCGCATAAGATTTTGGAAGAAATGGACAGAGGAGTCACCGTGTTCAAGGGGCATGGATTTTTTACAAAGAAAGACAGAAACGTACTATATTGCGTTGTAGCCAAAAATGAAATTATCCGCTTACGAAATATTATCACATCCGTCGATCCACATGCATTTGTTTCTGTCGTGGAAGTTCATGAAGTTCTTGGGGAAGGATTTACGCTTGATGAAAATAAAAAGCCGCTTGAAGAATGAAGCACTCACCAACTGAATAGAACGGTAAACGAAAAAAGATCAGACTCTCGATCCAAAACGTCGAAAGTCTGATCTTTTTAAATCCTCATTCATTTTTAATTATCTTCGTTATTTTGCATTCCGACAAATACAAGAATCAAACGAATTAGTTCCAAAATGGCAACCGCTGTGGCAGCCACGTACGTCATTGCAGCCGCTCCAAGCACTTTACGAGCTTCTCTTTTTTCATCATTGCGGATAATGCCTATAGAGACTAACTGTTTCAACGCCCGCGATGACGCATTAAATTCCACCGGCAGCGTAACGACTTGAAAAAGTACTCCGGCCGACATCAAAATAATACCGAGCAGAAACAATTTCGTCAGGGTGGTTAACCCCCCAATGATAATGAAGATCCAAGATAAACTGGAACTAAAATTAGCAATGGGAACAAGCGCATGGCGAAAACGTAAAAAGGAATATCCGACTTTGTCTTGAATGGCGTGGCCGACTTCGTGCGCCGCAACAGATGCGCCGGCAATCGAATTGCCCCAATAGTTATTTGGTGATAAATGAACTGTTTTCGTTATCGGATTATAGTGGTCACTTAAAAAGCCTTCCGTTTCCAGTACTTTTACGTGATACAAGCCATTTTCATCCAAAATTCGACGAGCCACTTCAGCTCCCGTCATCCCTGTAGAATAGGGGACGTCGGAATACTTATCATACGTTCTTTTTACCCTAAATTGTGCCCAAATGGGTATTAACGCAATCAGGATAAAATAGAGAATATACATGTTAAGTTGATAACCTCCATTTAAGTTCTGATTTGATTCTAACTATAAAATCTTTTCATTTTCCATCATTCAGCCAAAACGATCTAAGTCAATATCGGAAAGTGTTAGCGAGAAGTGACCATTTTGCCTTCACCTCTTACGACCAACCCGTTTTCGAGTCCATTCTTCAGAGATTCAATGAGGACTCTACACGATCTTCGGTCGCATTGTATTTGCATTTATTTTAGTATTAAAATAAATGTATTGTCAATCTTTCTGCTTGCGAGGCTTTTTTTCTTCTTTTTCCCCTTTGTATTTTCTCCATCCCACATAGGATAATGTACCGATAATAATACTTCCGGTTGAAATAATGACCCACCATAACGACGGATCCGCTTCGTCTTCTTCCGTTCTGTCAAACAATTTTTGTAAATCCGATTGAAGATCATTTAATTGGGATACGGCCTCTTTCTTCTTTAAATTGTCAACACTGTATTGATCGATATATTGAATTTTCGCATCCAATTTTTGAACTTCTTCCACCGGTATATCCACTCTTAAACTCGGTTCAATAATACTATACTTTTCTAAAAATTGGTTGACCGTTTGACGGTAGACTTCTTTGTTGCCAATCTTGGCCGCCTCCTTCACATGTTGAAAAGCCGTCAAAACCGGTTCTTTCATTTCCGACCATAAGGGCTGATATCGAGACGTCAACGCATCCACTACTAAACGAAAGGTTGTGACTTCATCTACTCTTTGTTCGTGATTCATCGATGTACTATTTAAGGCTCTTAACGCCTGATGATGTGCCACTGTTAAAATCCGAATATCATCCATGGTGAATGTTTGATGAAGAATGGCTGATTTCGTTAACTTTTCCGAAAAATCATTCAAGAGCTGCTTTGCTTCGGCGTAATGATAGCTTTTCGTCATCTGTAAAGCTTCTTCAACCGTCGAATCCAGCTTCTGCATCGGCGACGATTCTTCCGCCGCCAAAACAGCGTCGACGAATCCAAAAGTAATCATGATCGTCAGGAGTATTCTAATCAAGAGCATTCCAGTCCCCCCTAATGCTACTAATTCAGTGTATGTGAAGAGGGACAAGAGTAGAACTCTTCCTTAAAGCGACAACCGTTCGAATCACTCCTGCCCGTTATGCCAAGGAAAAGCTAACGTAATCCGTTTTTTGCGCATACTAAAGAAATAAGTAAGTCCAATGGAACAGATGCTAAGCCAAAACGTAAAGTACCCAATGGGTCTTATGTATAAATTCAGTTGCGGATATATAGGGTATTGCATGAACACATAATCAATCATTTCGTTATGTAATGTCCAAATGGCCGCCACGGCAAAATGCCATGGCTTAATCCTGTAAAAAGGAGAATAAAGGATCCCTTCGATCGCCATTGCCAAATGGGAAATCATCAACATATAGCCTTGCCAAGGCAAAGATCCAGAAACGGTTAATGTAAGCAAATTCATGACAACCGCCCAAATGCCATATTTAAAAAGGGTCATGGCCGCTAAAGCAGCAGGTAGCCCCCAATTTTTTTTCAGCCAAAATCCCGTCAGCGCAATAACAAAAAACAAGCTCGCTGTCGGGCTGTCGGGAACGAACGGAAGAAACCACCATTCCGTATTCTTCATTTGCGGAATATACCATATATATCCGTATACGGTTCCGGCTAAATTCACAATCCACAATAATTGTAAAAACTTCTTGTTACCCAATACAAGATATAAACGATTCACTTTTTTGCCTCCTACTTGTCCTCTTTCGATTTCTCACAAAACGAGAACATCTCATCATGAACAACCTATTATGACCTTTGTACACGTATTGATTCTCCCATCAAATGTTCCGCTGATCAATATCTTTCTATTTTTTCTTTTCGATCGACAAAAGTAAAATCTTCTAAGAAAAATCAAAAGAGCCAGCAAGAGCTGACTCTTGACTCTCTTTATTTTGTTTTTAAATTAGCAATGAAATTTGCCAATTTATCGAGTTCTTGATCGGTGCCTTTAAATTGACCGGGAGGCATATTTCCTTTTCCGTTTCTGGCTATTTTCTTAATTTCCTCAGGCTTTAAGCCTGTGTCTACGAGACTAGGAGCAGCTGCTCCGCCAGTGAGCTTTTCGCCGTGGCAGTTAATACAGCCATTTTTTTGAAAAAGCTGATAGCCTTCTGAACTTTTGTCAATTTTCGCTTCTTGAACAATTTTCCCCTGTTCTTCTGCCGCTTTCCAATCATGAGTAACGACGGACTGCCATGTCAAAAAAATCATTGCTGCCAACGTCAGCAGCATAAATCCAGTCGCAAACGGACGTTTTAACGGGCGGCGATGCGGCCCCCGATCAATAAACGGTGCCAAAAGCAGGGCTGCAAAAGCAATCCCGGGAATAACCAGTCCGATTACTTCATAGGGTCCAGACGCATAACTGTATTTCAAAAGCTGATAAAGAAACAAAAAATACCAATCCGGCATTGGAATATAGCCCGTATCCGTCGGGTCCGCAATCCGTTCAAGCGGCGACGGATGTGCAATCGTTAAGCATAAATATCCTACCAAGAAAACAGCGCCGACCATCCATTCTTTCAAAAGAAAGTTCGGCCAAAAGGCTTCTGTTTTTCCCGGGTACTCTGAATAATCTTTCGGAATATTCGGTTTCCGTTCAGCGGGAACACGGGAATCCCCGACAAATTTCATCCCTTTTCCGCGATGCATACGTTCCCCTCCTTTTGGTCATATGATTCTAATTTTATTCGATCATCCGCTAAAAGCTAGAGCGGGCCGGAAATGCCTTGCCTACGGATCATCAAAAAGTGTGCAGCCATTAATCCGAGCAGTATTGCAGGAAGGAAAAAGACATGTATGGCAAAAAAGCGTGTAAGAGTTTGTGCTCCTACAATATCATGATGGCCGGCCAGCAATACTTTCAGCCACTCGCCAATCACTGGTGTCGCCGCGGCAATTTGCAAACCAACTTTCGTCGCAAATAGCGCTTTCATATCCCATGGCAACAAATAACCGGTAAAGCCTAATCCCAGCATGACAAAAAAGATCAAAACGCCCACTATCCAGTTTAATTCGCGCGGTTTTTTGTATGCACCTTGGAAAAAGACCCGCAATGTATGTAAAAAGATCATTACAATAACAAGACTGGCTCCCCAATGGTGCATGCCACGAACAATTTGTCCGAAAGCGACTTCATTTTGCAAGTAATAGACCGATTGCCAAGCATTTTTAATATCCGGTACATAATACATGGTTAAAAACATGCCAGAAAGAATTTGAATGACAACGATAAAAAACGTCAATCCTCCAAAACAATACACGAAGGCAGAAAAATGATGCGCCGGATTCACATGCTCTGGAACCTCGTGGTCTGCTATATCCCGCCATAAAGGCGTAATGTCTAAACGTTCATCAATCCAATCATACAGTTTGTTCAGCAAGGATTACGCCCCCTTTATACGAGATTATTCGCCTTTGGTTTTCCAAGATACAAATAGCCGTCTTTCACTTTTACCGGATAAACGTCTAACGGTTTTGTAGGCGGAGTACCGGGTACGTTTTTCCCATTTTTGTGGTAAAGACCTCCGTGGCAAGGACAGAAAAACATATTGGGGTGGGACTTGTTTGCATTCCAGTTGACGGTGCAGCCTAGATGCTTACAAATAGGGGAAAGAGCCACAATGTCTCCATTCTTCGTTTTATAAACCCAGGCTGTTTGAGTGACATTGGACGTATACCAGGCATCCTTTTGCTCGTAAGTGAAGTCTACACGCGTTGGAGTTTCTGTCAAATCATCAACCTTTTGCTTCGTCGCATGAAAATTGCCTTTTCCTTCGGCTGCCAGGACAGGATCAATGGCAAAACGAAGCATCGGCATAAGAACACCAGCTGCCATGAAACCGCCTACACCAGTAAGCGTATAATTTAGAAATTGGCGTCTAGATACACGCTCCTTGCTCATATGTTTCCTCCTTCAATTTTGAACTAAGCCCATTCGGACCTTTACGTACAACATTAAAGTTAGTCATCATTATGATAAATCATACAGAAGATGAAATCAATAACAATTGTCCAAAAGTTTATAAAATACTAAATATTTAGAAATTATCTATTGTTTTTCCCATTTCTCAAGAATCTTATGTACATACTGTTTGACTTGATTTTCGATGAAATCGTATTTAAAGGAATCGTCCATATCCTCCATTGGGGTCGCAGGGAGCCAAATCAGCGTTCCTTTCAGCTGGCTTTCTCTTGATTTCCAGTTGGCATCGGACGTGATAAAAAACAGATGCATAAATCCTTCTTCATGTAATAAATCAGACCAGCGGTTTAGGAGTGAAGATTTTTCATCCGTTATTTCTTGTGATAAATAAACAATGGCTGGAAACAACATGATTCTTCCTCTGAATTGTTTTTCAAGACAACTCGAAAACAATTGGATATATTCTCCTTGTGAAGCGGATCGCCTCATTTCATTTCCAAAATCAATCGGCAAGAGCGGTATCACGGCACTATCAATAAAGCTCTTTTCTTGTTGATAAAGTCGTGCGTCCCTCCCGTTCCATATCATTATTTTCACCTCTTTTTTCTCCCATTATAACAAATTTTTTCCAAAGGAACGATAAAAATTTCGATTACAGTAGTCAATATTGCTTCGAAAGCAGATGACAAAGAAAAAACGAATGCTAAGATCAACATTTGAAGTTCTCGTACATGATGGCTGATATTCTTGCCAATATACCACACTTGATGCTTTCTTTCACTTTCAGATAAAAGAAAAACCCCTTTAACAACAACGTGTAAAAGGGATTTATCGTTCCAGTTCTTTTAACTTTTCAGTTAAAATTTGAAAAGCTTCTTTATCATTTTTGTCTAATGCTTCATCAATGGCCTTGAGAAGTTTTTCTTTCTGAAATTTATAGATGCTGTCCTTTAGAAACTGTTCTGCTAAAAACCGATCTTTTTCGGTGATTTTTAAATTTCTCGGCATATAAGGGTTTTCTTCAAGCACAAGCGCATATTGATGAGAAGTATTGGCTCCGCGAAATTTTAATTCTATATAGATATCTTCATCTTTGTTCAAGCGGATATCATGAAAGGATTTTTCGGCATCTGTCGTCATGATATTATTTTTGAAAAAACGAAATGGAGTACTGTCAACGCAATGTGTGGACATCACAATTCCTCTAGGGCAATATTGTGCATCTTCCACAAAATGAACTTTCTCCATCAATTGATCGTGGCTCATTAAATAGTTTAGAATCCAGACCGACTCTCTTCTTTTTAATTGATAATGATTTAAAAACCAGCGAATAAAATCTTTCTTTTCATTCACAGAAACAGGGGTTGCCATGTTCTTTCCCTCCTTACTGTGTAATAAAGCTCTCAGAATCACTCAAGTCTTTCCAGCAAAAGAATCCATTCTTCATTGGTCGGATCCTTTTCCAACAGCTTATGAAATATTTCTGCAGCTTTTTGCGTTTTTCCTTCTTCCAAAAGAAAATAACCGTATTCTTCAAGAAAATCTTGATTGTTTTTAAAATCATTATATGCTTTCTGGTACATTTTTAATGCCTCTGAATATTGCTCTAAGCCGTGAAGAGCTTTCGCTTGATCCCATAAAAACTGAGGGTCGTCTTCCCCTTCGTTTTGCACTTGCTTAATAATATCCAATATGTCGCTGTACCGTTCCTGAGTCATGTATAATTTATTAAGAGTGAGTGCTGCTTCCAAATAGCCCGGGTCTAATCGCAATGCCTGTTGGAAAAATGACTCCGCTTCGTCCTCTTTTTGCAATTTCAAAGCAATCTTTCCTCCAAGGAAGTACAATTCCTTTTGAAATTCATCGTGTGAAATTCCTTCCTTAATCGATTGCAATGCTTGTTCAAGCATTTCTTCATGCTCGTAGGATCTTGCTAAATAAAGATACAATGAGTGATAATCAGGATCGAGGGCTTTTAATTCCGTAAATTTTTCAATTGCCGTTTGATAATAACCGGCTTGATAGGCAGTTAACCCAAAGCCAAATAAAGTATTGACTTCTAATTTTTCATCCAATGCATCGTCATAATAAGGCAAAGCCTCTTCAAATTCTCCGGCAGCGCTTAATGCTTCGGCGATTCGTTGGCGAATTTGAGTACCCGCCAATTCGTATATCTGTTGATCGATTAACTTATGATAGTAATCAACCGCTTCACGATACCGTCCTTGTTCCATATAAAGTTCGCCAAGAGCAAAATCAATCACAGGCTCATCTTTTGCTAATTCTTTGGCCATTAACAGTTTTTGCTCACTTACTTCATACAATCCCTGCATTTGATACAAATCAGCTAATAGCAGCAGTGCTCGTGGGTAGGACGGATCCGAGGCGTCAATTTTTTCCAAAAGAAGTATGGCCTCTTCTTCTTGATTGAGATCTACGAACGTTTCGGCGAGAAGGACAATTAATTCTCCTTCTTCAGGATATTTTTCCAGAAGAATCTGATACAAATTCTTTGCATCTTCAGGAAATCCAAGCTGGTTTAATTCTTCTGCAAGAAGATATTGTTCTTCATCACTCCCGCTTGTTTTTACTTTATCAATAAGCTTTTTTGCTTTATCTAATTGTCCATTTTCAAATAATTGGATGATTTTTTCCACGTTGTTCATCACAAGTATATCTCCTTTTAGCGTAAACTCATGTTGACGGATTAAGTAATGTTAAAAATGGAAAGCGACTATTCTTGGGAAACTCCATCAGATTGGCGAACCCAATGATCGTTCTGCAAATCATCATGAATCTGCTGTTAATAGTAAAGCAAAGTTCTCTTTCCTTCAACTAAAATGCCATTCTTACTTTTCTAGAATTCTCTTTTGCGGCGAATATTCCCTTCATAAAATCGTCGATTTGCACGAAAAAATTCATCCGATAAAACCCAAAACCGAAATCAAAAGGATCAGTCTTTGTGCCGTCGGCATCTCTTTGGATCATCTTTCTTCCATAAACGGAAGCGGACAGATTGAGCTAGACTTCTTTCGGATAAAAGAAATAAGAAAAGCCTCTGACAAGACCAAAAGTCTTGTGAGGCTATGGTTTTAAATCAACTTCTGCAAATCGTCAAAGAAATTGGGGTAAGAGACAGCAATGCATTCCGGGTTTTCTAAATCGACCGGATCTTTTGACAGCAAAGCAGCTATGGCGAGCATCATTCCAATACGATGATCTCCAAAACTGGACACTTTACCGCCTTTTAATGCCGTTTTTCCCCGTATGACCATCCCATCTTTTCTCGATTCAATATCCGCTCCCAATTTTTTTAATTCTCCCACGACGGTATCGATGCGGTTTGTTTCCTTTACTTTTAATTCCTCCGCGTCTTTAATCACTGTTTCCCCTTCTGCTTGAGTAGCCATTAAAGCGATAATAGGAATCTCATCAATTAATCGCGGAATTAAACTGCCTCCGATTTCGATGCCTTTTAATTGAGAATAGCGTATCACAATCGTGCCCGTTTCTTCGCCATTAGACGAGAGATCAGACAACTCCAAATCCGCTCCCATTTCCTTCAAAACATCAATGATTCCAGAACGAGTCGGATTTAAACCTACATTTTTTAAAATAATCTCGCTTCCTGGAATGATCGCTCCAGCCGCCAGGAAAAAGGCAGCTGACGATATATCTCCCGGCACATAAATGTCTCTTCCTTCAAATGATTGAGATCCTTTAACGGAAATGGTCATGCCTTCTCGGATACATTCACCGCCAAATTCCTTGATCATTTTTTCGGTATGGTCTCTAGTTGGGGCCATTTCTTCAATCACGGTGGTCTCCTCCGCTTGGAGGCCTGCAAATAGCAAGGCGGATTTGACTTGGGCACTTGCTACCGGCATTTTATAGTGAATCGACCGAAGTGATCCTCCATTAATGGAAATCGGCGTAAATTTGCCATTTTCTCTTCCCGAAATGGAGGCCCCCATTTCCCGTAACGGAAGAACGACGCGATCCATCGGCCGTCTGCCTATGGATTCATCTCCCATGAGCACGGAATGAAAAGGGCGGCCGGCAAGAATCCCCATTATTAATCTCGTCGTAGTGCCGGAATTTCCTGTGTACAATATATCCTTTGGTTCTTCCAACCCTTCCCAACCTTTTCCTAAAATGGTGATCTGTTGTCCATCTTCCTCTATATGAACGCCTAGTTTTCGAAAACAGTCTATGGTGCTTAAACAATCTTGTCCTCTTAAAAAGTGGCGAATTGTGGTTTTCCCTTGAGCGATTGAACCAAACATAATGGCACGGTGGGAAATCGACTTGTCTCCGGGTACATGAATGACTCCACGTAAATGGGAATGATTATGTGGCAACCTCATGTCTCTACCATCCTTTTCTATTACGCAAGAAATACGTCATAATTTGTATGTTTTTGAATACATTTTTTTGCTTTCATACGGTCATGATCGTTTTGAAAACTGATGACCAAAACACCGTATACATCTTCGCGCGTTTCCATAATTCGAATATTGGTGATGCTGATTCTTTCCTCGGCAAGGTAGCCGGTTATCTCTGAGATGACCCCCGGATAGTCGGGCACATCCACATATAAATCATAAAAGGCAGGAATTGCTCCTTTAGATGAAGAAGGCAGCTGATCGCGAAACGTTTTAGCCGCAGCAAAATATTCGTACAATCCTTCCCCGTTTTCGTCTTTCAACAGCTCGGCAAATTTGTGCATCTCTTTTTGCCATACTTCTAAAAGCTGGATGAGCGTCTCCTTGTTGTGCAACGAAACATCTTTCCACATTTCAGGATTGCTGGAAGCAATGCGTGTAATATCGCGAAATCCACCCGCCGCAAGCCTAGACACTAACGGATTTTGTTGGTCAAAATGCCTGGCTTGATGGACAAGGGAAGACGCAATCACGTGAGGAAAATGGCTGATGACTCCGGTTAATTGATCATGTTCTTCAGGAGTCACTTCGATCATTTTCGCTTTTGTCCCTTTGAGCCACTCCTTCAATGTATTTAGCTCTTCAGTACTGGTTTGTTCATCGGGAGTCAATAAATAAAACGCATTTTCAAAAAGAATTTTCTTAGCAGCCGCTACACCGCTTTTGTGGGATCCCGCCATCGGATGGCCTCCGATAAAGGAGATTCCCAAGTCATTCAATTTTTTTCCTTTTTGCATGATTCTCGCTTTCGTACTGCCTGTGTCTGTCACAATGACATTTTTTTTCAATTTGTCCGCGTTTTGGACCAATTCCTCGATGAGAATCTCGGTTTGCTTGACAGGAACAGCTAAAATGATGAGATCTGCCCTTGCTGCCAGCTCGATAAAAGAATCAGATTCTTCATCCACCACTCCTAGCGCTTTAGCCAATTTTCTCTCTGATTCTTTAATGTCAAAGCCGATAACAGTTGCATGAGGATGAGCCTCTTTAATGGTAAGTGCCAGCGATCCTCCAATTAAACCGATACCGGCGATTAAAACTGTCCCTTTCAAAAAACGATCCTCCTCACGTTAGCCAATAGCTCTTTCTTTTATAAAGCTTCGCATCGCTTCAATGACGCCTTCATTTTGTTCTTTGGAACCAACCGTCACCCTAACGGATGTTGGGAATCCAAGGGCATTGCCTGATCGAACGATATAGCCTTTTGTCATTAAATAATGGAAGACATCATCACCGTTACAGCCAAAATCAATCAAAACAAAGTTGGTTTGAGAGGGAAAAAAGTTTAACTTTTCTTGACGGCAAAATTCGTAAAATTGCTCAAGTCCTTGTCGGTTTTTCTTGCGGCATTCTTCGATAAATTCTTGATCGCGAAGCGCTTGAACGGCAGCTCCCTGGCCAAATGTATTGACATTAAACGGTTCGCGCACCGCATTGAAATACTTGATGATGTCTGGATGACCGAATGCGTAGCCTACTCGGAAGCTTGCCATACCGTATATTTTGGAAAAAGTGCGAGTAACAAGAACGTTTTTGAATGTTTTCACCAACGATACAGCATCATAAATATCGTCCGCTACAACGTATTCTCTATACGCTTCGTCTAACACGACCAGAACATGATCCGGAACTTTTTTCAAAAATGGTATCATTTCATCCTCAGTGATGTAGACCCCAGTTGGATTATTGGGATTGCATATCCACACTATGGCCGTGTTTTCATCAATGGCCGCTAACATTCCGTCCAAGTCATGAGCTCCGTTGATCAGTGGAACTTCCCTCACTTCTGCTCCTGCAATGACTGCGTTATGGAGATATTGTGAAAAAGTCGGCACTGCCATGACAGTATTTTTTCCCGGCTCAAGAATCGTGCTGGAAACGACTTGTAGGATATTGTCGGATCCATTGCCAAAAAGCAGCTGATTTTCTTCAATATTTAAGCGTTTGGCCATCTCTTTGCGCAATTCGGTTGCATATCCATCTGGATAAAGGGCAAAAGAACGATCAAAATTTTTCAGCCACTCTTTTACAAGCGGAGAACAGCCGAACGGGTTTTCATTGGATGCCAGTTTCGTTACTTTCTCAAGATTGAATTCTTTTTTCACTGCCTCTATTGTTCTTCCAGGTTGGTAAGGCTCCAAATCTAATATTTGTTTTTTCCATTTCATGTTTATCTCTCCCTGCTTTTGCACTTTATTTCTTTACCAAGATAAAGAAACCTTATCTTTATTGTAGCACTAAAGTTTATTTTTGATTAGATTCATTTGATCCTGCTAAATCCGGACGCAAAACCGTTGCGTGATTCAAATAAATATGGCGGATTTCTTCCTGAGGAACCGCCGTTTCCACATGCATCATAATCCTGATACATTTTTCTAAACTATCAGGAACAGGGATTTCTTGCATACACATAACAGGAACGTATGTCCAACCTTCGATTTCTCTAAGCGCCTTAGCTGGAAAAGCGGCAAACACATCTTTTGTAACAGAAATGAAAACAGAAGCAACATCTTCCGGTTGAATGTTATTCGATTCGATCATTTCGACCAAAAGCTGCTTGGTCGCAGCGATGATCTCGGTTTCCTCATTTTGTTCAACGGTTGTCGCCCCTCTTATCCCTCTAATCAATCCATTTCCTCCCTTTCTCATACACTGTTCCAAGCCATCTTAAATAGTTTTTTAGTCAAACGGACAAGGTCTTCATAACGATCGGTTCAAAGTTTAGAGAAAGATCGAATAAACTGATCCGCTTCTTTTAAGTCTTCTTGATTCATCTCCACAATGACAGGCTTTCCAATTTCTTTGAGAAGCACAAACCGAACGGAGCTGCCAATCGTTTTCTTATCTCGTTTCATGGCGGAGAAAAGCTGATTAAATGAGATCGTTTCTGGTACATCCAACGAATATCCCAGTCGTTTGATCCAATCTACAAAAGACGACAAATCCAAGTCAAGCGAGTATTTTTTCTTGCTTAAATACAATGCATATACGATTCCAATCATAACCGCTTCGCCATGAGTTATTCTTCCGTAGCCAACAGTCGCTTCCAATGCATGGCCATATGTATGCCCAAAATTTAAAAATGCCCGTATACCTTGTTCCGTTTCATCTTCTGAAACAATGTCCGCTTTAATGCTGATGCCTTTGCATAAGCACATTTCCAGAAAATCAGAGTCCATCTTTTCAAAGGACACGAGCGTACTGGTTAGCTGATGTAAAAATGTTTTATCTTTTATCAGCGCATGTTTGATTACTTCTGCAAATCCAGAACGAACCTCTTTTTCTGGTAAACTATTGATAAAATTCGTATCAAAAATAACCGCTTCTGGCTGATGGAAGTGCCCGATCATATTTTTTCCAAGAGGATGGTTGATGGCCACTTTTCCTCCTACAGCGCTGTCGTGGGCTAGAATGGTGGTTGGAACTTGTAAAAAACGGATTCCTCTCATATAGGAAGCCGCCACATATCCGGCCAGATCTCCCGCGGCTCCTCCACCAAAAGCAATAATACATGATTTTCGATCCAAATTTTGTTCGAGTGCTTCCGTTATACACGATTCAAAAACAGCCATTGATTTAGCCGCTTCCCCTTGAGGCACTTCTTTCCATGCAAACGGGACATGGGTCGGCAGATGCTTTTCAAGCTTTTCCTTATATAGACGAGAAACATGCTTATCGGCGATCACCAGGATTTTCGTGGCATCTGACAGCTTATCCTTAAAAATTTCCGGAATCATTTCCAGCGCATTTTCTCCCACCCAAATCGGGTAGGTTTTATTTCGTGTATGGACCTCCATCTTTTCCATATTAAAACTCCCTTGCATACTTTCTTTGTTCATCGACGTTTCGAATTAACGCATCCATACGGTCGCTGTAAAATTGATCAACGATCGCCGCTGCTAATTCCCAAGCAACAACCGCTTCTGCGACCACGCTGGCAGCAGGGACGGCACAGCTGTCGGAACGCTCAATGCTGGCGGAAAACGGTTCTTTCGTGTCGATATCTACACTTTGAAGCGGTTTATAAAGTGTTGGAATAGGCTTCATGACTCCTCGGACGACTATCGGCATTCCGGTTGTCATTCCCCCTTCAAATCCGCCAAGACGGTTCGTTTTCCGCGAAAACCCTCTTTCTTCATCCCAAATGATTTCGTCGTGCACTTCGCTGCCAAACTTTCCGGCCGCTTCAAAGCCGATCCCGAATTCTACGCCTTTGAAAGCATTGATGCTGACGATCGCCGCCGCGATTTTTGCATCCAGCTTTCGGTCATAATGTACATAGCTGCCGACTCCTGCCGGCATTCCTTCAGCGACTACTTCCACTATGCCGCCGATCGAATCTCCTTTTTCTTTTGCTTGGTCGATCGCTTTCATCATTTCCTTTTCCGCTTCGCTGTCAAAACAACGAACCGGAGATTGTTCAGTGACTTCTTGCAGTTCTTTTATCGATTTGTAGCGGAGGTTTTTCGCCTTTACTCCCCCTATTTCCACTACGTGAGAAGCGATTTCGATTCCAAGCAGTTTTAATAGTTTTTTGGCAACCGCACCGGCTGCTACTCGCACGGTCGTTTCTCTCGCAGACGAACGTTCAAGAACATTTCGCATATCACGGTGTCCGTATTTGATTCCCCCATTTAAATCCGCATGACCGGGACGTGGCCTCGTAACCTTTCTTTTTGTTTCTTCCGGTTGCTCCGGGGCTTCAATGCCCATAATGTTGGTCCAATGCTTCCAATCCTTGTTCTCGACAACGAGAGCGACAGGTGAGCCTAATGTCAGTCCGTGGCGAACACCGCCTTTGATCTGAACCTGGTCTTTTTCAATTTGCATTCGCCGTCCTCGCCCATAGCCCTTTTGACGACGGCTTAATTCAATATTGATGTCTTCCGCAGTTAAAGGCATTCCTGCGGGAAGGCCCTCGATAATAGCAGTTAGCTGAGGGCCATGTGATTCTCCTGCTGTTAAATATCTCATGTCACTTTCTCCCTTCAACTCGTTAAAGCGTTTATAACAATATATCATATTCCGCATGACTTGGCATAGAAAAAATGAATTTCCAAGACTTTTTCTTATTTGCCTATTATTCATAATATCATTTGTTTTCAAATAGTTCCGTCTATTATTGATTTTATTTGAAAAATTTTTCCGTCTTTCTTTGCCGAAAAAAAGCTAAACCAGCCCAAAAACAGCGGAGGGCCTTTCAGCCCCCACATATTGCCTTATGAAAGCTTTTTTCTTTATTCTTCAAAATCCAATACCTTTACGGACCCGTGATCGTTTTACGACTAACAGTCTAACATTTATAATTTCCGATAAAAAAAAGGTTCCTCCGGTTCAAAGCCATAGACTTCTGGATTAAAAATTTGCTCTGTACTCCCTACAAATAGGACGCCCCCTTCTTTCAATGCGGCGTTAAATTTTTTATACAAAAGATCTTTCGCTTCTTCTGTAAAATAAATAAGCACATTACGGCAGACGATCAAATCATAATTTTTCTCGAATGGATCTGAAAACAAGTTTTCTTTCCGAAATTGGACCGTACGCTTTATCTCATCGGATAGGCGATAAAAATCTCCTTCTTTTGTGAAGTATTTTGTTTTCATTTCCGAAGGAACTTCTTCCAAAGAACGTTCCGGGTATACTCCCATTTTTGCTTTTTGAATCGCCTTTTCGTCTATATCCGTAGCAAGAACCCTTATTTGCGATAAGGGGAGAAACTGGGACAATATCATGGCAATCGTGTATGGCTCTTCGCCAGTCGAGCAAGCAGCACTCCAAATTTTCAACTGCTTGTTTGCTGCCAGCATCCTTGGAAAAATCTTTTTCTCAAGAACTTCCCATCGTTTTCTGTTGCGGTAAAATTCCGACACGTTAATCGTCATTCGATCCAAACATTCGTTCAATAGTTCGGAATTGGTATTCATCGCTTGAAAAAACTCTTGAAAAGAGCGAAAGCCCCTTTTTTGATACAAGGAAGTCAATCTTCTCTTCATTTGCGCTTCTTTATACAACGAAAGATCGATTCCTGTTTTTTTCTTAATCGAAACAATAAATGCTTGATAATCATCCGGCATGACTTTTTCCTCTCCATCTAATTACACACATTTCCTCTTAACATAGAGACTTAATAGCCACCAATACATGCAGAAATCCTCAAGGTTGAAACTCTCTCTACGCCCGAACTGGTTCCACTCATTATCCATCTCCCACGGATTGAAGTTTTCGTTTGTACTTTATTATAACGAATGGAGGCAATCAGTTGAAGGAAAAAAATGCTTCGATTTCCTATTTAACGAAATCAATCATAAATTTGACATCAAGAATGAGCAGAAATTCACACGATTGAAACCCAGTCAAAATGAAATGATTCCTCCCAACAATCAAAAAAGAGCTGCCATCACGGCAACCCTTTCCTTAAGAAAAAATTTTTATCTTAATAAATCCATTGGTTGATCAATTTTGAATATTCAACGAGTTCTTCTTCTTTGAAGAAAATACCAATTTCACGCTCTGCACTTTCCGGAGAATCAGATCCATGAATGACGTTTTTACTTACAGTCAGTCCAAAATCTCCTCTGATGGTTCCCGGAGCAGCGTCTTTCGGATTGGTCGTTCCCATCATTTGACGAGCTGTCGCAATGACATTTTCTCCTTCCCAAACCATCGCAAATACAGGTCCGGACGTAATGAATTCCACTAATTCACCGAAAAAAGGGCGTTCTTTATGTTCTTGATAGTGTTTTTCCGCCAACTCTTTCGTGACTGTCATCAATTTAGCGCCCACAAGTTGAAATCCTTTTTTTTCAAAACGGGACACAATTTCACCAATCAAATTTCTTTGGACTCCATCCGGTTTGATCATTAAAAATGTTCTTTCCATTTTCCCAACTCCTATTATGTATCACTATTGTTGTCACAAAAGACAACCCAAGAAAATAGTATCATTCGCGCAAATATTTGACAACGTTTCCATGTCTTTTTCTAATATTTTCTTTTACCGATATACTTGGCGATTTCTTTCAAAGACTTTTTTGCTTTATTGTCGGGAAGATCATCCAAGATGGCGATTGCTCGATCCAAGTATCTTTGGCTTAAATTGTTGGAACGCTGAATGGCATCACTTTGCTTGATTTGTTCGATGATCCTTTTGATATCTTTTTGGGATGTTTTTTCATTGACCGTATAGATCGCTTCCCGCAGTCCGGGCTTCTCCATGGCATATAAAACAGGGAGGGTGACATTTCCTTGAAGAAGATCGCCTCCAGCAGGTTTCCCCAACTGTTTTTCCGTTCCCGTGAAGTCCAATATATCGTCAATGATTTGATAAGACATCCCGACATTATAGCCGAAATGGTACAATTTTTTGCAAATATGGGGCGGGGCGCCGGACGCAACGGCTCCGAGCTGGCAGCTTGCCGCGATCAGCAACGCCGTTTTTCTTTTAATTCGACGAAGGTAATCCCTTAGATTTTGATCAAATCGATACTTGTCTTTCATTTGTACCATTTCGCCGATACATACTTCGATGATCGTATCGGACAAGACCTTATGAACTTCCACATTTTCAAGCTTAGTCATATATTCCAACGAGCGAGCGAAAAGATAGTCACCTGTATACATCGCCACTCGGTTGTCCCATTGAGCTTTTACAGTCGGCTTTCCTCTCCTTATATCGGAATCATCGATGACATCATCGTGAACGAGAGAAGCCATATGTATAAGCTCAAGAGCTACAGCCAAATTTTTGATTTTTCCAATATCGTAATTTCCAAAATGAGCGGCCAGCAAGACAAAGATGGGGCGAATCCGTTTTCCGCCAGCCTGCAACAGTTTTAAAGAGGAGTTATAAATGATGGGGGACCGGGAATAAATGGCCTGCTCCAGTTCCCTTTCAATTAAATCAATATCCGTTTTTAAAAACGAATATAACGATTGAAATTTCATATTTTTATCCACCTAGCTTACGTTTGTTTATATCCAAAATGGCTTGCAGCCACACCGCCATTATAAGGTTTATAAGCGACGTTAATAAATCCTGCCTTTTCAAAAAGCTTTGCCAGTTCTTTCATACCTGGAAATTCGCGGGCGGATTCTTGAAGCCACGAATACTCATCATAACTTTTGGCAAAGATTTTTCCGAACAAAGGCATGATGAACCGAAAATAAAAATAATAAAGCTGCCGATATCCCCATAAAGTCGGCTGCGAAGTATCGAGACAGACTGCCATCCCGCCCGGCTTCAATACCCTGTGCATCTCCTCCAAAACGCGCAAATAATCAGGAACATTCCTTAACCCAAATCCGATCGTGACATAATCAAACGTATTATCTTCAAAAGGAAGCTCCATAGCATTGCCGTGTAGAAGCGTCACTTGGGAAAGGTTTTTTTCTTTTATCTTTTGTTCGCCGATTTTCAGCATATTTTTGCTGAAATCGAGTCCATACACTTTTCCTTCTTCACCGACCGCTTCCGCCAACGCTATCGTCCAATCAGCCGTTCCGCAACATACATCGAGAGCAATTTTTCCTTTCTGCACATTCATTCGCTTCATTGTATCTTTTCGCCACCGCATATGTTGCTTAAAGCTAATCAGTGAATTCATTTTATCGTAATTCGAATAAATTTTTTCAAACACATTTAAAACACGTTCTTCTTTTGATGATGGTTGATGCATTCGCTACCCTTCTTCCGCAAGTATTTTGATTGAATACGGCTCCGTTTCTAACAACGTTCGAACTTTTTCAATCAGCAATGGATCCCGATGCTCCCAAGTGTTGAGAGTTTTCTCGATTTTTTGTTTTGTCCTTTGAATGTATCGATCGCTAATGTGAAGCAAGGAGCGAAGATCACTTCCGGCCAAACTGTACAAAGAGCCTTGAACTGTCGGAAATTGAATGGATTTCAAAGCATCAAAAAGCAAAGCCGGTTTTTGTTTTAAAAATAAGTTCCGTTCCTGCAGAAGCCTTTTGAGTAATAAAATTTCAGATATGAAAGAAGAATAAGCGCCGTATTGAAAATAAGAGTAAAATCCTTGAGCAACACCTGATTCTATCAACTTGATGCTGTTTATAATCTCGTCCGTCGATCGATTCTCATGTTGATATACAGCGATTTTCTGCTCATTGATTTGCTTAATGGAATTGGCAAATATTCGGATCATGGATACATTTTGAACATCGGCCAAAATTTGATAATACAGCCCGCTGAAATAATCGCCTGCCAACACTTTGATTTGACGTTTCATCGCTGGTTCTTCATTAGACACGGAAACCTTTTCATGGGTATCAAGGGCAATTTGAATCAGCATAGCTGTTGTAATATAATGTTTCACGTTTTCTTTCAACGATTCTTCTTGAAATGGCAATAACAAAAATAAGAGCCGATCTTCATCAATATGCGGATCATCCAAATGCCGACTCAAGTAAGGATATGACAGCTTTTGCTGAATTTCTTCTTTAATATCCGCCATCTTCTTCAACCAAGTGTACATAAGCATTCCCCTTAATCCCATAAAAATAAAAGTATGTATCCTATTCACCCATATGTACGCGCAGTTTTTAAAACAACCAATATTATATCATACTCGCCTTTTAATTACGAACAGCGGTTGGATGAAAGAAAACATGCTGTTTTTCTTTTAAATGAAAAACAGCTTGCTCTTCTTTCTATTTCATCTTTTATTCATCGACCCCGCTTTTTAGCTGGCCAACATTCGTCCATATTTCCGCACGCCCCCGTACTTTGATAGCGGACGTGTGTTCTGTAAATTGCGCGATCATTACTTCGCCTGCATCTAATTTTTCCGAATGGTGAAAACGAGTATCGGTTCCTCTTGTTAAGCCGATGACGTTTACTCCGTTTTCCAACGCTTTGATGACCACATAATCACTTTGATTGACCATTCCACTCTCGCTTCCTTCATGGTGAAAAGTTTATTTGATAAGAGCCAATACTTCAGCACGTGCTTGAGCATCTTGTTCGAAAATCCCTCGAACAGCAGTCGTAACCGTTTTAGATCCTGGTTTCTTGACTCCTCGCATCGTCATACACATATGCTCAGCTTCTACGACCACCATCGCTCCATGCGGATCTAATTTTTTCATGATGGCCTCTATGACTTCATCTGTAATTCTTTCTTGAAGCTGCGGACGTTTGGCCACTGCTTCTACTGCACGAGCAAGTTTGCTTAAGCCCGTTACTTTTCCGTTCTTTGGTATGTAAGCAACATGAGCCTTCCCGAAGAAAGGGACAAGATGATGTTCACACATCGAGTAAAAAGGAATATCTTTGACAAGGACTAACTCCTCGTGGTCTTCGCTAAAGATGGTTTCAAAATACTCGCCGGGATCTTGTCTTAAACCCGAAAAGACTTCCTGATACATTCTTGCCACCCGTTTTGGTGTATCAATCAACCCTTCTCGTTCGGGATCTTCTCCGATTGCTTCTAAAATCAAGCGCACAGCTTGTTCAATTTGTGTCAAATTGACTTCTGTTTTTTGCATGTATAGAACCACTCCTAAAGGTATTTTCATTCGCAAGCATATGCTAATCTTCATAATAGCACACGAATAGGAAGGGGGCAAAGAAGCAATTTGCGATCTAGAGGGATTCTTTTTGCCGATTGAAAATGAAAGACAACCAAAAAGACTTTTATGGATTTGGATTAGCTTTTTCCTTTCGATAAATGTTTTATCTTTCAAAAAGTCCGTTTCCATGAGAATGAAACCCTTTAAACTATTTCAAAGCAGCGAAGATTTATGGTTTGTGCATCCCACGATTCGTTTAAGACTCTTCCGCTGCAGAAACGGCTTTTTATAATCAGTTTCTCCTATTAGGACTGCTTATCTTTGCAGAACTACCGCTTCTTAAAATGAGATACAGTGCTTTCATAAGCGGAGATTTTCTCATCTTCTTCCAATGATGGTTCGTTGGACCAATCGGGCTTTTAGCGGCACTGTCTTTCACCTGTAACTTCTTTCGCCTGCTTAAAGCGGGACAAAAAAAGAAGACTCGAAAGTACGAGTCTTCTTTCTATACCCGGCACTTATGTACTCACTTGACAGCATCCTTCAATGCTTTACCAGGTTTAAATGCAGGCACTTTGCTAGCTGCGATTTCAATTTCTTCTCCTGTTTGAGGGTTGCGTCCTTTACGCGCAGCACGTTCGCGAACTTCGAAATTTCCAAATCCGATAAGTTGAACTTTATCTCCGCTAGCCAGAGCATTTTGGATAGCAGTAAACACCGCATCCACCGCTTTTGTCGCATCTTTTTTAGAAAGTTCAGCTGCTTCTGCAACTTCGTTGATTAGTTCTGTTTTATTCACACCAATCACCTCCTCCCAAAATTAACAATGCACTTCTGCTTATTTTTCATTTTTACGCATTTTTTCCGTTTCTAAACAAACTTTATGGGAGAAACGCTGTAGAATTCATGTTTATCACATCAATTCTGTTAAAAGATTATCACATAAGAATTGCCATATCAAGCACAATTCTTTTATTTCGGTCAATATTTCCTTAACAATATTTCCTTAATCATACATAAAGGATTTGTTCCAATACTCTATTGATTTTTTGCGGTTTCCATTTTTATACTCTTTATCGCTTTTATTGTCAAGTCATACTGGAATACAAATTGGGGAAAAGATTAAATTAAAAAAAATCGTCATACATAAATACTCGACACATTAGCTTGTTTTAAAGTCCGATTGGCCATAGCCTTGTTGGCAAATAACGGGCGCCCTTCTATCGTTCAACCGTTAAAACGCTTTATTGGCATATACCGAGTCAAAATGTAAATAAAAAAAGACCTCCCACATAAGAGGCCTAAAGTATAATGGCTATAAGTCCTCCGGAACCTTCGTTAATGATGCGTTCCAGCGTCTCTTTCAGTTTATAGCGGGCATTTTCCGGCATTAATGATAGTTTCGCCTGTATGCCTTCTCGAACAATCGAACTTAAACTTCTGCCAAATATATCGGAATTCCAAATGGATAACGGATCATCTTCAAAGTCTTGCATCAAATACCGGACCAATTCTTCGCTTTGTTTTTCCGTTCCAATGATCGGAGCAAATTCTGATTCAACATCCACTTTAATCATATGAATGGATGGGGCGACGGCTTTTAGCCTGACACCGAATCGCGACCCCTGCCTGATAATTTCCGGTTCGTCTAAACTCATATCCGTTAAAGACGGTGCGGCGATGCCGTATCCGGTTTGTTTCACCATTTTCAAAGCATCAGCAATTTGATCATATTCCGATTTTGCATGAGCAAAATCTTGCATCAATTCCAACAGATGATCTTTTCCCCGCACTTCCACACCGACAATTTCTTTCAATACTTGATCATATAATTCATCGGGTGCATATAAATCTATTTCCGCAACCCCTTGCCCCATATCCATTCCTGCCAAACCGGCTCTTTCAATAAATTCGAGCTCGTCAAATTGCTGAACAACTCGTTCCACATCTCTAAGCCGTTTGATATCTTTCACCGTTTCTTTCACGGCTTCTTGGTAATTTTCCCGAAGCCAATGATCTTCCTTCAATACCATGACCCAACTAGGCAGATTAACATTCACCTCAAGCACAGGAAATTCATATAATGCTTCACGTAAAACACTTAAAACGTCGCCTTCCCGCATATTTTCCACCGACATGGACAATACGGGAATATCATATTTTTCGCTAAGCTCTAAGCGAAGCGCTTCCGTTTCCGGATGATAAGGCCTCGCAGAATTGACAATCATGATAAATGGTTTCCCTACTTCTTTTAATTCATCGATGACGCGCTCTTCTGCTTCAATATAATCAGCGCGCGGGATTTCTCCAATACTTCCATCTGTCGTAATGACAACACCAATCGTTGAATGTTCTTGAATGACTTTTCTTGTACCAATTTCAGCTGCTTCATGGAAAGGAATCGGCTCTTCATACCACGGAGTGCTGATCATTCTCGGTCCGTCGTTTTCATCTTCATATCCTTTTGCCCCCGGAACCGTATATCCAACGCAATCTACCAAGCGAATGTTTACTTCAAGCCCCTCATCAACGCTCACTTTCACCGCTTGATTCGGAACAAATTTCGGCTCGGTGGTCATAATCGTTTTCCCTGCCGCACTCTGTGGAAGTTCATCTTGAGCACGAGCCCGGTCTGCTTCACTTTGAATATTCGGCAATACAACAAGTTCCATGAATTTTTTTATAAAAGTTGATTTTCCCGTACGGACCGCTCCCACTACCCCTAAGTAGATATCTCCGCCGGTTCTTTCTGCAATATCTTTAAAAAGATCTACTTTTTCCAAAAGGATTCCCTCCCAACATTCATTCCAGGGATGATATTCTGGTATATATGTCTTCTATATATGTGTATGACATTGTCCCACTTTGTTATGACTGCAAAATAAGATGTACTTTCTAATAATGCAATAAAAAACCCTCTTCCCTACAATATATTTGCAAAGAAAAGGGTTAGAACCTATTTTTTCATAAATACCGGTTCATTTTTTTCATTAACGGTATAGGGCAATGAATAAGCGGGAACGAAAAATGAATGCTGCGTTAATAACGGTCGTATATCTTCTCCCGGCTTGTATGTATGTTTGTTGTTTTTCAAGGCCTCATACAAGTCCATACGATAATCGACATAAATCTTTCCGTCTCCGGTAATGACGAGTGGAAGATTTTTTTGAGAGTAGGGGCTCGTAACCATTGGTTCTTCTTTATAGCCGAGTTTTTTATAATCAAGAGTATAGACATTTGGCGCGATTTCTTTTTTAAACGGTGGATATCCGTGAGATTGAATACGTATTTCCAATTCCCTTATGGTTTCCGCAATACGCAAATCAAAGATTTTGACAACAGGTTTTTTCTCTACATCCAACAATACGTATTGAAAGATCCCGCCGTTTTCGTACGAATTCCCCGGAGGTTCCGGCAAATATTGAGGAACTAATTTTTTAAAATCAATTAAATATTTTTGATAGATTGGAACATTCTCATCTTTTGTTTGAATGGGAAGGATGCCTCCGTTTTGTTTTTGAAACTGTTCAACGGCTTTTTGAACGGATTGAATTTGTTCTTGATAAGGGACTTTATTCTCTGCTTTCTCTTCATCCGGAAACATGCATCCATCTAAAAAGAAAACAGTTGTGAGCAATAAAACAGATATGAGCAACTTCCTCAATCGAAAACTCCCTTTCTATGTCAAAAATCCAACGTTAATAAAGCGGATACGAATAAATGAAAATTCTTTTTCTTTCTAGCCGACAGGGCCGCTGAAAACAACATAGATCATCATGATGCCGCCAAGAAATAAAAATATGTAGGCAAAAAAAGCAACAAGAAATCGAAGAAACTTAAATTTCATTTTATATCGGCTGACATAAATAGCGAACACAGAAAGAATCATGAACCCCATCGCAAGAAAGGATATCCACATTTTAATCATGCCTGGTGACATGGAATATCTCCTCCTATTTTTCCAAATATAGTATATCACGCTACGAGTATATTTCATAGAATTTTCGTTATTTTTCAAAAATATTTTTGCTGCATTTTTCCTTTGCCGATTCAGATAAAACAAAACGATGGTTTGAAAACATTGCATTTCAGTACCATTCGTGATCTTTATGATGAAACGATCGTCGGTTATGTTCTTAAACATTCTATAATAATAAGTTTATGTTGGATACTCTTGATCAAGAGCTTTTGTATGATTTCCTGATGAACATCCACTTATTTTATCTCGATTGTAGGTGCGGGCAACTTCGCATGGATGAAAGAGAAAGATGAAGAAAGCAAATCGGACTCACAGTATGTCCCGGGTTGGGTTGGGAGATGTATAGATTTAATCCAATGGAATCTTTTTGGAGACACATTCACGGGGAAAGGTACGATACCTTGAAGGATGATCTACAACGGCTGAAAAATATACATGCGATTTTATAGCCACGAAAGAATATAACAACAATTAAACGGCCTCACACCACTGAAATATAGGGCTTAAGGCCGTTTAAACTTTTTATTATTTTTCACTGGCTGCTGGTTCAAAAAGCGTTTATCGTGCTTTTCATGTTAACAAGGACTTAATATTCCGGATACAATACAGGGGCTTTTCGATGTTTTGTAGCTTGTTCGTAAGCATAAGCCATTCCAATCAGTTCGCCTTCACTCCACATTTTGCCGAAGAAGGCCAATGCAAACGGCGATCCGCTTTCATAATAGCCAGCCGGAACGGTAATCAGCGGTAAACCGCTTATATTGATTTCAGATATGGTGGTAGATTGCACAACATTTTCCTGAATCGACGGAATGGCTGTTGGCATTTGTGGATAGACAAATCCGTCAAGACCTTTGTCTTCCATTACTTGATGAATCATTCTAAGCAATTCCCCCTTTGTTTCGTAAAATTCACTCAAATCCGGCAAAATGCTGTGATCCGCTTCAGCTGTTTCAGCATTCACATAATCGTGAACTAAAGCAAGCGGGCCATCTTCAGTCCAAGGAATACTTTTTGCTTTATCAAACACTGTTTTGATCGAAAGAGAAGGATCCTCCGGATTTAAATGTTTAAGGTATTTTTCCAAGTCGTAGAAAAAGGTTTCCAGCCCAAGACCCACTAAAGCCGACGGACCACCTTTAGATGATACATATTCAGCAAGTCCGGTTCCTGCAAAAGGATCCTCAACAACTTCCGCACCTTGGGCTTTTAATACTTCAATGGCCGCCAAATACAATTTTTGGGTTTCCGCTGAAAGTTCTTGTGTACGCCATCCCGGTCCGTATAATCCTAAACGTTTACCTTGTAAAAAATTCTTATCAAGAAAAGAAGTGTATCCGTTTTCAGGAATATTTCCAATTGAAGAAATGGTTTTTGGATCTTCTTTTGAATACCCGGCCATCACGCTTAGCATAAGCGCTGCATCTTGAACCGTACGAGCGTGTGGTCCTAACACATCGCGAGTCGTTCCTCCTAGGGGAGTGACCCCGACATTCGGTATTAACCCAAAAGAAGGCTTAATACCGACTAAAGCTTGAGCTGCAGCAGGAACTTGAATGGATCCGGCCGTTTCCTCAGCGACGCCAAGGACCGCAAAGTTTCCTGAAACGGCAGTCGCGGTACCACTACTGCTTCCTCCTGGTGAAATCGAGCGGTTTACTGCATTATATGTGGGCCCGTCCCAACTATTGTTTGCATTATAAGCACAGCTAAAAGCCGGAATATTGGTTTTTCCTAGAATGATAGCACCCGCTTCTTTCAATCTTGCAACGACCGGCGCATCTTTCACCGGCATTAACTCGATTCCACCAGATTCCTTACAAAGAGGAGCCCAGCCAAACGTGGAAGGAAACCCTGCAACATCCACCGCTTCCTTTATGACAATAGGAATTCCTGCCAGAGGTCCAAGTTCTGCTCCTTCTTCACGCAGCCGGTCAATGTTTTTAGCATCCTCAAGAGCATTAGGATTCATGAAGGTAAAAGCATTATAAAACTGTTCCAATTCATGAATTCGATCAAGGTAAGACTGAACTACTTCTTGAGCCGTATATTCACCATTTTGATACCCAGCTATAAGTTCTTCTACTGTGACTTCTTCAAAAAGGAAATCTTTTTCGTTTGACTTCAATAAAGTACTTTTTTTCAATAGTTTTCACACCTTTTCTAAATAATCTATCACTTATCGAAACCTTTCTTGATTATATTTTAAAATCTTCATACTATTTTTAATATTTATTTGTCAGATAATCTGACATAAATATAGTGAAGATTATTTTGGATGGCGAGTTCAAAGAGAAGGAAGCACAGAATTCGGCTGAGTCTTCAGAATCCCAGCTGCCGTTTTCGTTCCCGAAGTGAAAAATCGGACATACACATTAAATAAAACTTGCCATTCCGTTCAACTCCATTAATAAAAAAAACAAATAAAAAATCTCCTCGATGCATTGCTTTCGAGGAGGTTTTGATCAAATGATTCCTGTTTTGTTCATTGCCAAGAGACTTTTTCAAGAAAGTACAACCGGGGAATATCCCCGGTTAGAAAGACGACCCATCCTTTTTATAAAGCCTGCTTTCTCATAGTATCGTATGAGTAGAAACTAGATGTGCATCCTTCTAAAGCCCAAATGATCATAAATTCTCTTGAATTTCCGCTTTTTTTGCCGACAAGTCTCGGTATCTTGTTTCAAATGAAACGAGAGTGGCAACAACCTATTGAAGTTCCCCGCTTAATCCCTTTATCGCCGCGTAATGGTTTCATTCGATGGACATCGTTGGGGCAAAAACCAAAACACATTACTCATTCATTCTTGCATCTAAAATATCGGACAAGTCTTCCATTTCATGAGTTCTCATTCTGGTCATCAATTCATCCACAGCTTTTTTCGGGTCATAGTTATGAAAAAGTACTTGATAAAGGGCAGTTGTAATAGGCATTTTCACATTATAATTTTGAGATAATTGATAAGCCGCTTTGGTTGTTCTTACCCCTTCTACCACCATTCCCATGTTTTCGAGCACTTCGTTTAAATTTTTTCCTTTTCCAAGTAAATTCCCTGCCCGCCAATTTCGCGAGTGGACGCTTGTACATGTAACAATTAAATCACCGAGCCCGGCCAATCCGGAAAAAGTTAAAGGATTGGCCCCCATTTTTGTTCCCAGACGGGCTATTTCAGCTAGCCCTCGCGTGATAAGAGCCGCTTTGGCATTATCTCCGTACCCTAAACCATCCGAAATACCTGCTGCAAGCGCAATGACATTTTTTAGCGCTCCTCCAATTTCTACGCCGATCATATCCGGGTTCGTATAAACACGGAAATGCTGATTCATAAACAGTTTTTGGATTTTCTCGGCTGCTTTTATATTTTTTGAAGACACCGTCACAGTCGTCGGCTGACGCTGACTTACTTCTTCTGCGTGACTCGGTCCTGACAAGACGATTAGATCCGTTAACAAACGAGAAGGCATTTCTTCTTCAATCATTTCCGAAATTCTCATAAGCGTATCGGGCTCAATCCCTTTACTGACATGGACGAGAGTAATCGGTTTTTTTAAAACCTCGACCATTTGTCTGACAACTTCTCGAATCGCCTTTGTCGGCACTGCCAATACAATCAATTCAACACCGTTCAGCGCTTCTTCCATGGAGGCGAATCCTTTTATGTTTTCGGGCAATATGACATTCGGCAAATATTTTTTATTCGTATGATGTTCATTGATTTCCATGATTTGTTGTGGATTATGGCCCCAAAGCCGTACATGGCATCCATTATCCGCAAGTACCATGCTCAAAGCGGTTCCCCAACTGCCTGCACCGATAACGGTAATCGTGTCAATATTCGTCTCATTCATGCTTTTCACCTACTTTTGGTTATTTCCGAGATCTCGCAATGATTTTAATAGGCGTTCCTTCAAATCCAAATGCATCTCTGATCCGATTCTCTAAAAAACGTTCATATGAAAAATGCATTAATTCAGGATCATTGACGAAGATAACAATAGTCGGCGGTTTGACTGCCACTTGAGTCGCGTAAAATATTTTTAGCCGCCGTTGATTCTCAGTAGGAGTAGGATTCATCGCCACGGCATCCATTATGACATCATTGAGCACGCTGGATTGAACGCGCATCGCATGGTTTTCACTCACCATGTTTATAACGGGAAGAAGCGTATGAAGACGTTTCTTTGTTTTAGCTGACACAAATACGATCGGCGCATAATCCAAAAATAAGAAATGACTGCGTATCTTTTTTTCAAATTCATTCATCGTTTTCTCGTCTTTTTCAACCGCATCCCATTTATTAACGACGATCACAATTCCTCTCCCCGCTTCATGAGCATAGCCGGCAATCTTCTTATCTTGCTCTCTTATCCCTTCTTCTGCATTCAACACGACTAATACAACGTCTGAACGTTCAATTGCTCTAAGAGCACGCAGCACGCTGTATTTCTCCGTTGATTCATATACTTTTCCTTTTTTCTTCATGCCGGCTGTATCGATAATCACGTACTTTTGACCGTTATACGTATAAGGAGAGTCCACCGCATCTCTAGTGGTGCCGGCGACATCGCTCACAATCACTCTTTCTTCCCCTAAAATAGCATTGACTAAAGAAGATTTTCCTACATTTGGCCGGCCGATTAAGCAAAATTTAATTACATCATCATCGTACTCTTGCTGAGAAGACTTCGGAAAACGTTTCACCACTTCATCCAGCAAGTCTCCAAGTCCAAGACCATGGGCGCCGGAAATAGGAAATGGCTCTCCAAAACCAAGAGCGTAGAAATCGTAAATTACATCCCTCATATCCGGATTATCGATCTTATTGACAGCCAACACAACCGGTTTATTGGAACGATACAAAATTTTAGCCACTTCTTCGTCAGCTGCTGTAACCCCTTCTCGTCCATTGGTCAAAAAGATGATGACATCCGCCTCATCAATGGCGATTTCCGCTTGCTGGCGAATTTGTTCGAGAAAAGGTTCATCACCGATCTCAATCCCACCGGTGTCAATAATATTAAATTCATGAGTCAGCCATTCAGCAGAGCTGTAAATCCGGTCTCTAGTAACACCCGGAACATCTTCCACTATTGAGATTCTTTCCCCAACAATACGGTTGAAAATAGTGGATTTCCCCACATTTGGCCTCCCCACGATCGCTACAACCGGTTTTGCCATTTATATCATCCTTTCACAGTGGTTATAGAAAATATTCCATTCATTTTTTGTCCATCATTCAATCTAAAGACATGTCCATTTTAAGAGAAAGCACAGCTGGAAGGAAGACTCCCGTTGAGTCTGTCGATTTTTTATCAATTAAGAACAAAACCCTTCCGAAAAAGAAGGGCTCAACTTCACCATTTTAGCAATAATGCACAAAACTAGCAATGGCGATTAGAATCTAATGCCTCACGATAATAAATATCTCTTCGGTCAGCTGGTGGGCAATTCCATCCAATATAGCCTCTAAATTCGTGGCGATGACTTCCATCTCCTTTTGATCCTCGCAGTGAAAAACAGTCGTGCCGGACGGAACTTTTTTGGGATTCGTGGTCACGGCAGCCAAAATGAAATTTTCAATCATCATTGTCATTTTTGCCGATCCCCCTTTTGAATGGCATTTGACTCACTCGGCATTCGAATCGCGTTTTCAAGTGTCGGGACCTCTTTTAAAATACGGATGGCTTTTTCCTTGTTTTTTTCTTGCGGCAACACAAAAACAGCCACTTGGCCGTTATTCAGGTCCCTTTTAGCCAATGGAACTAACGCCGGCGTTCCGGAATCCCGGATAACCCCCATAGCGGTAGAAATATCGTGTAATATCGCTTGTCTCTGTCCGAGGTTGGCAATCGTTGTGCGCGCATTAAAATTTTTTGGCGTCAAAATAAATCCCATGCCGTATTTCAATACTTCCTTTTGCCTTTCAGGAAGTCCTATATTCATAATATAAATATCTCCCACATACAAGCCTGCCCCTTTCATATGCGGCTCAACGTATTCAATATGAACGATATCTCCCAGTTTTCCGCCAGCCATTAATTTTCTTGAAATCAACAAACATACAAATGCACCGATAAGTGCGACATAGAAGTGAAAGACAACATACAAAAGCGTTGTAGTGAATGAAGTTAAAATCACGAGGTAATTTCTACTTTCGAAAGCAACAGCAATTCCTTCGATATAAGTAGCGCCCCTTGGCACTAGTTCTAATTGGTCGATGGTTGTCAACGTATTTCGTTCCATATTCCGAACATCACGAAATTGTTGAGCAGCTAACGATAAGAATGTAATAGCTGTAAAATCTTTTTCCATAATCGCCGGTATCGCGACTGAACCTAAGGCTGAAGCAATAAATCCCATGGAAATATGAATAATTTTTCCGTGCAGATAGGTCGGATATTGACGGTAATCTGTTTTTAACATGTAAATCCTGGTTAATGTTCCGGCAACCACACCGAATATCACTGGATGCACATACTCATTCATAAGTTTGCTTCTCCTTTACTGGCAAAGATTTTACGTGGAATAAAGATTTGAGAATCCGTAATTCATGGATGCCAACCATGATTAGCATGGAAAAAGAAAAAAAGTCTAAAAACCAGCTATCCCCTATTTTATAAGGCAAGGATGCTTCTTGGCTAAGGACCTTAAACAATAACCATTCTCCCGCTAAAAACCCCATATAAGCAGAGATCATTCTATTTTTCCAAAGTCGAGGGTTAGGATAGATCGCAAATTGAATGAGCAGAACAAGGATCACAATATACCATTTGACGTCGACTAAAAACCAGGCCCTTTCATACATTTCAAAAAGCTTTATCCCCGCGAATACCATAGCGGTCATCAACGCGGATATACAGAATGAAAACAGTTGTATGAATGGATATTGTCGAATGGCGAAACATCCAATCGCTGTCAGTAAAAGATAAGAAAACGATACTTCAGCATGATCGATTGTGATAAATTTTCCCGCTCCAATACAAAGCAGCAAGCTCATAATGCTTATTTTCAACCGTAAAGGATGAGATTTATCCATAAGAAAGGTAGCCGTTATCCATATACCCCAGCATACGGATAAAAAAATTACGTACTCCATCATTCGCCCTCCTATTGTTACCATTATGGGAAAGGATTATGAATTTCATTCATTGGAAGAGTTCACGGTTTTCGTCATTTCCTTCATACTAAGGAGGGAAGAGATAGAGAAAACAACAAAGATAACATTTCTTAATGGTAAAAGCCAGGATTCATCAAAAGCCCCGCTTTCCGATTTCCAATCTATTGGAAAATCGAATTATTCGAAATGATGATCGTCCAATGCGAACGAATGCGTTTTCTTGGAATGGAAGGAATTGTTTCTTTTTATCCTCATGAACAGAAGATGAACGAATACTGACCTATCCGAAACGAAAAACTAAAAAAAGGGGGTCCCAAAATCTCCTTTTAAACAAGGAAACCCGACGAGATAAAATTTTCTCGTCGGGTTTTTTCTATTCGGGACTTTCTTTTTGAATCAGGCTGTTTTCTTCCTCCTGTTTCAAAAAGTGATAAGAGATGACAGAGCAGCCCGAATTCGATGTGTACCTTATCCGGCTTTTGCAAATAAAATCTGCGGAATGACTGATTGCCTTTGATATGACCGAACGAATGAATGGGAAAAGCGAGTTTTTGTCATTTGTCAAAGTTGCTTTTTACTGTGACGGTCGAAAAATGTGGGAGACTGTTCCGGGGAAGCGAGCCGGGCGAGGAGCGAAAGAAAAGACTTGCGGATCGTCCGCGGAAAACGAGCAGATTGCGATCCCGAGATTTACATAAAAAAGGGATGCCCCTCAGTCATTTTGCTGACTTTTGGGCATCCCTTTTCCCTTCGAGCAATAGGATTTATTTAAGACCTTTTAGTTGGTCGCCGATTACTTCACCCAACTGAAAACCTTTCGATTCTTCCGGCAATTCAAAAGAATCATTTGTATCGACAGGTTCATTTTCTAATTCTTTTATGCTTAAAGAAAGACGTTTTTCTTTTTCATTTACATCCAACACTTTTACTTCCACTTCTTGGCCTTCGCTTAAAACTTCATGCGGCGTGCCGATATGTTTATGGGAAATTTGCGAAATATGAACGAGACCTTCCACCCCAGGGAAAACTTCGACAAAAGCGCCATAAGAAACAAGACGTTTAACGGTTCCTTTTAAAACGGAGCCGACAGGTGCTTTTTCTGCAATATTTTCCCAAGGTCCCGGAATGGTTTCTTTAATGGACAATGAAATGCGTTCATTGTCTCTATCGACAGAGAGTACTTTTACTTTGACAATCTCGCCTTCTTTTACCACATCAGAAGGTTTTTCTACATGTTCATGCGATAATTGCGAAATATGAACAAGACCGTCCACTCCACCTATATCGACAAACGCTCCAAAGTCCGTCAGCCTTTGTACTTTTCCTTCCAGTACGTCACCAGGCTGAATTTCATCCAAAAGTTTTTTCTTCGCTTTTTGTTTTTCTTCTTCCACCACTGCCCTATGGGAAAGAATCAGCCTATTTTTTTCTTCGTCCAACTCTACAATTTTGAAAGTCAGTGTTTTTCCTTTGTAGTCTTCAAAATCTTCTACATAATAATCTTCTACCAACGACGCCGGAACAAACCCGCGTACGCCTAAGTCAACCACGAGGCCGCCTTTTACAACTTCTTTTACTTCGGCTTCAAATATTTCGCCGTTTTCAAAGCGCTTACGCATCAAATCCCAAGCCTTTTCTGCATCCACTTTCCGTTTCGAAAGAACATACAGATCATCTTCTTCTTTCGTAATTACTAATTCAAGCGTATCTCCTACATTTACTGCATCCGATGCTTTTTCTATGTGTAAACTTGACAGCTCGCTAATAGGAATAATACCGTCTTTTTTACTGTTTTCAATTTCTACTTGCACTTGTTTGTCTTCAACTTTTATAACCGTTCCTTTTACTTTGTCTCCCACATTCAACGGGGAAATTTCGAGACTATTCAAATCCTCTGTCATAAAGTACTCCTCCTTAATACGAGACTGCGAAAAAATGAAAAAAAACCTCTTTTTACTAACTTCTAACAAATGCTGTCATTTGTCAAGCATCTCGCATTAGCGATTTTCATTTAAAAGCTGCTGAATATGCGTCATGATCAGATTTGTCGCCTCTTCAGGAGATGCTTTTTTTTCTCGCAATTCCGACATATCAATCGGTTTCCCGTAAATCACTTTTACTTTTTGAAATATTCTATAGCTGCCAATGATGGCACAAGGAATGACTTGAGCATTTGTCCTCAAGGCAAAATAACCGGCTCCGGCCAGACCTTTTCCTAATTTGCCTGTCTTAGAGCGGGTTCCCTCCGGAAACAGACCTAGAACTTTTCCTTCCTTAAGTACTTTCAAACCCGTTCGCAACGCTTCTCTGTCGTTTCCTCCTCTTTTTACAGGGAAAGCATTGAGCTTTTTAATGATGCCGCTTAGAATCGGTACATTGAAAAGTTCAGCTTTTGCCATAAAGGAAATGGGGCGTGGACAAGTTACTCCTAAAATAGGAGGGTCCATATTATCTATATGATTGGAACAAAGGAGAACACCTCCTTGTTCAGGAAAGTGTTCCAATCCTTTAACTTCCACTCTATACATTTTTTTTAAGATAGGAGATACGATCCGCTTTGCAAACGCATAAAACGTCACTTCAATCGAACCCTTTCTTTTACAAGCTCCATGATATGGTCTACCACTTCCTCAATGGACAAGGAAGTCGTATCTAATTCGATTGCGTCATCCGCTTTTTTTAAAGGAGAGGCCTCTCTTTCTGAATCCATCTTATCGCGCAAAGCAATTTCTTTCATTAATTGGGCTAGATCCGATTCAAATCCTTTTGCTAAATTTTCTTGATGTCGTCTTTTAGCCCGTTCCTCAACAGTGGCCACTAAAAAAATCTTGACTTCGGCGTTTGGAAGCACATGAGTGCCAATGTCTCTTCCATCCATGACGATTCCGCCTTTTTGGGCTAATTCCCTCTGCCTTTCCACCATTTCTTTTCTGACTAATGGATGCTTGGAAACAGTGGAGACATGTTTTGTCACTTCGTGAGATCGTATTTCGTCCGTAACATCCGTTCCGTCTAATAAAACGTGTTGTGCTGCATTCCCTTGGATAAGTTCGATATTAGTATTGTTTAAAATCTCCGCTAAAGCTTGTTCATCTTCCAGATCCGCTCCTAACTTTAGCGCCTTATATGTAAGAGCTCTATACATCGCTCCTGTATCTATGTATAGGTATGATAACTTTTTAGCAACCAATTTCGCGACGGTGCTTTTTCCGGCAGCTGCCGGCCCGTCAATTGCAATTTGAATCTCTTTCACCATATTTTCACCTTCTCACAATCAGTCAAGTCTATTTTATCATAACGATGTTATAAAGTATGAATTGAAAAAGATGTAAAGTCAAAGCAAAACATAACACAAAAGCAAGCGAACTCTTTCTCTTAAAGCTTACTTTTCTTTATACACTAATGTTAATTCGTCCAACATTCGTGTCCAATCGCCAACAAAAGAATCTCCCGGTGCGAAGAGAAAAAAGAATGCTTCGCCGGGAGATTCTTTTACTTTTGGGGCAAACGGGGGATATAATGAGGCACTCTCCAGCATGTATCCGAAGGCTGGCAACTTCTCCAAACGTTTCACAATAAAAACAAAAATGTTTTTTCCATTTTCCTCCTTCGAACTATCGAAGGTGAACCACCATTTGTTTCGAATTCACAGCGAGGATGAAAAGCATTTTGAAAGTCATTTTTCATCATTGCTGCCGCGCATCCAGTCCATATTCAACAACATTAGAATATCACTATTCGAGCAGACCTTTTTTTCTTAATAATAACTGTCTTTCAAAACTAAAACGGAGCAAAAGCTGGCGCTCAAAAGCAGTCGTATCGGAAAATTGAATATAAGCAATGGAATTATGGCCTTCATCCGAAACTCTGACGATTTCACCTTTTAATTTTAAATAATGAAATTCACCGGACTGCATTGGCAACACCATCAATATATTCAATTGTTCTTTCTGCTTCAAATCCAGATGTTTAGGAATGATTACAGCGGCCCCTCCTGCGCTTATGTCCTTTGTAATGGTGGCAAAAACTTCATCGCTCCCCTCTTTCGAAATCGAGACATCTACAGAAGTTTCCACCCGAACGAACCGACGCCGTTGAATCCGTATATATTTTTCTTCGCCCGGATCTTGTATGACCATGGTCGGGATTTGTTTTATTTCTTTTCCGATCACCGTTGTCTGAAAAGTATAGACTGAATTTTTTTCCGCAATAAACGTAACTTTGAACATTGTTCCGTCCATAAAAAAGCGAGATTTATTTGTCTCCAAATGGACTGGATAATCAACGTAAAGTATACCGGGGCCTTTATCGACTACCCGGCATTTATAAAGTTCTTCATTTTCATCGACCGTCTTCAGCGTTAATATTGACCCGATTTCCAACATTCCATCACCTGTTTCCTCAAAAATCCATCTTTATTATGCCATGAAAAAGATGAGGAATCTATAAGGAAATGCGGAATGCCGACTTCAACGACTGATAAAGAAAATCTCGTTTCATTTATAAAACATCATTGTAAATAGGTTCTGCGTTTTCTAATTTTTCCACTTTCTCTTCGTCTCCTGTTTCAGCATTAATATAAATGCGGTACGTATCTTGATCAAGCGTTCCCAAAAATTCATAGCACAGCACTTCTTCATCCAAATCATTGTTGATCACGGCAAGGCGGCTCTCTTCAATTTTCACATTGCTGTGAATCATTTTTTTCGCATCGCTGACTGATAGTTTCGGCTTTGGAAGTTGTCGCTTATGATGATGATTTAAATAGTCGGAAGCGACTAGTCCCATCACCTCGCCATTATCAAGGGCCACTTTGATTTTCACTGCTTCCGGGTAGATCCTTACTCCATTTTGGTTGGAAACGAAAGTGAACACCCCGATATGATCATACTGAGCGCTGTCCACTCCCTCCAGATTTTGAAAGTGATGTTTTTTTAAAAATCTTTGGGCTGTTAAATAAGCTTCATTTAAACTCAGTTTTTGATTCGCCACGTCTCTGTTCACCATATACCAAATCGGATAACCGCCTTTTTTCGTTACATCCATAGTGCCTTCAGCTCCGTCGCTTTTAAAAGAAACGCTATAAAATCCAAATTCCGAACCATCCCCGTTTTTGGTTACTTTCACATTCGATATGTTTGAAGAAGGAGAAAACGATTTGGCAATCTGGACAGCCTCTTTTCTGGAAATTTCTTTTCCCGGAAGCTGATCGAATTGCGGCTTTTTCGCTTTTGTCGAAATAGAAGTCACGCCGTTGACATCTTCTTCTCCATATCCCCCTACTGTTTTCTCAACGGTCTTAAAACCGTCAATAATCGTATTGTCGGAGGCTTCTTTGCCATTCGCAAGCGCCATTTCGACGTCCATCCAGCGAAGATTGTTTTTCAATACCATGTGCTGGACTTGGCGCAGTTCATTTTGAATGTCGGCCGACTGTTTATATAACTTTTTCAATTGACTGTACTCTTGTTCTGAAAGAGGTTGCTTATTCAAATCGCGGATCGCTGTTCGATAGCTGAAGTTTCCTATGTTGGATAGAAATTCTTCGGTTTTATTAAACGGAAGCAAAGAAAGCGGCAGTTGTCCAACGTCGGTATGAGCTTCAGAAGTCAACCTCCACACATCCGCCAAAGCAGGCGATAACTGTTTCTGTGAATTCATGGCCAACGTGGCTCCAATTTTGTCATGGAGCATGTCTACTTGGTACGTCAAATCATGAAAAGCTCGTTGATAATTATTTTCGGCGTTGATCAACACAGCGTTTTTTTCTTTATGCTCTTGGTATCCCCAAAGAACCGTACCGGCAAGTCCCAATGTCAAGATGACAACTAAAATGTATCTGATCATTTTTCCACCCCTTTACCGACAGAAAATATGTTTACCAATTTGCTTGATTTGCGGACGCGACCAAATCCATTTGCTCGTAGCCGTGGCCGGATTGAAATAATAAATCGCTCCATCGCTTGGATCCCATCCATTAATCGCATCCAGTACAGCTCTTTTGGCTGTCTCATTTGGAGTCAGCCATATTTGTCCGTCTGAAACGGCGGTGAAAGCTCCAGGTTCGAAAATGATACCGGAAATCGTTTTTGGAAAAGACGGATGTTCCAGACGGTTTAAAATGACAGCAGCGACTGCTACTTGTCCTTCATAAGGCTCTCCTCTTGCCTCGCCATACACCGCGTTTGCCATCAGTTGAATATCATTTTGAGAAAAACCAGGCGGAGTGTTTGCTGCAGTAGGTTTTATTTGGCCGCTGCCACTATTTTTCGTTTGCTCGGTTCCCCCGTAATAGGTAAAATTTTTTCCTTTGTAAATTTGTTCTTTCACATAGTTTTCATCGTATTTGGAAGCTTTTACAAGTTTTTGTTTCGTTGTGTCACCCACCAATCCGTCGACCGGCAGACCAAATGCATTTTGAAAATTTCTTACCGCCCAATAAGTTCCCCACCCGAAAACTCCATCAATTTTTCCACGGTAATATCCAATATATTGAAGCCGTGCTTGAAGTTCGATCACATCATCACCAAATGCTCCTCTTTGAATGACCTGGTTGGAAAAAGCATTTGCTGTAAGATTTTGACAAGGAAAAAAAATAATGAAACTTAAAATAACCATCATCCGACCCATTAAAAGGATCCATCTCCAACTTTTCATGTCGCAAACCTCCAAACCCTGTTTTAACATTAACCCTATTTTTCGTTATCCTTGTCTTTTTATTCCAAACTTCCAACAACAAAAACTAGAAAGAGTTTCAAATCTTTCCATATTGAGATGACAAGGAAATCTTGCCGACTATCCTGAACTCATTTTTCACTTGAATCGTCTTTAACTCGTTCTTTTCAGATCCTTTTCCGGAAAAAAGCAGCCTCTAAAAAGACAAAAAAAAGAACGATACACCGCGTATCGCCTTTAATGCCATTCATCTTATTTCTCACTCAAAACAAGAGGAGTCTATTTTGACAACAGACCTTTTTTATAATGTTCTGTCACAATGCGAGCATCTTTAACTTTTTTGAGACCGAGCCACCATAAAAACAGCATGAACGGTATGATGACATACATCCATGTCTCCTTTAAAAATAATATATAATCGTAAAGCCCATGAAGTACAAAAGGCAAAAACAAAGAAAGAAACAAACCTGTTCGTTTTTTTCCAGGGCTAAAAAATTTCGATTTTCCCAAATAATAGCCCATTATGACTCCAAAAAGAGCATGGCTGGAAACCGGAAGCAAAGCTCTCGAAAAAGCAAACTCAACTCCATTTGCGATCAAATATAAAATATTTTCTACAGTGGCAAACCCTAATGACACACTAGTTGCATACACAATGCCATCATATGGCTCATCAAACTCTGCATGTCCGTATATGGCATAAAATAAAACAAGCCACTTAAACAATTCTTCAATCATTCCCGATGAGAAAAAAGCTTGCAAAAAGTCAGAATGAACGATTCCTTCCGCGGAAAACACATATTGAATAAACATGACGGGCAAGGTTAAAAAGCCGCCGTAAATAAACATTTTCAAGACCATCAGTAAAGGTTCTGTTTCAAATTGGTCTTTTAAATAAAAATAACAGAGGAGCGCTAGACCGGGAGCAATTCCGGCGGATAAAACAGTAAGCATACATGGTCCTCATTTCTATCTGTTTAGTTTCATGTTAAATTTATCATGTAAAGAAAAGAAATGAAATGATTTTCTATTTAAAAAATTGTAGGTAGGAGGTTTTTCGGTTGAAAAAAACGATATTAGTCATTCATACCGGAGGAACCATTTCCATGCAAGAAGATAAGAAGACAGGAAATGTTCTTCCTCGGCAAAAAAATCCCTTGACAGAAGCTGAAAAAATATTGAACCAATATGCCAATATCATCACCGAAGAACCATTTCAACTTCCATCTCCTCATATTACGACAAAAGAAATGTATGAACTGAAACGCTTGATTGAAGAGAAGCTGAAAGAACATTCGATGATTGAAGGGGTTGTGATCACCCACGGAACAGATACGCTGGAAGAAACGGCCTATTTTCTGGACCTTACCGTCCAAACTTCTATTCCCATTGTGTTCACCGGAGCCATGCGGTCAAGCAATGAAATCGGGGCAGACGGACTATACAATCTGATTTCTTCCATTAAAGTGGCGTCATGCGAGGAGGCAAAAGACAAAGGAGTATTGGTCGTCCTAAATGATGAGATTCATACCGCCAAAAACGTTACCAAAACTCATGCAAGCAATGTTTCAACTTTTCAAAGTCCTCAATACGGTCCGATCGGCATCGTCACGAAAAGAGCGGTTCTTTTTCATCATACGCCCGTTTCCAGGGAACATTATCCGATTTTGGACATTTCTCCGAAAATCGGATTACTTAAAATTCATTCCGGCATGGATTCGAGTTTGTTTTATGCGTTAAAAGACTTAAATTATGATGGCGTGGTCATTGAAGCGCTCGGACAAGGCAATGTACCTCCTGCTACCGTTCCCGGAATTAAAAGCCTTGTGGAAGCGGGAATTCCGGTCGTTCTTGTTTCTAGATGCTTTAACGGAATTGCTGAGGATGTGTATGCCTATGAAGGTGGAGGGAAACAATTAAAAGATTTGGGCGTTATTTTCTCGAATGGTCTGAACGGCCAAAAAGCCCGGATCAAATTGCTTATCGCTTTGTCCATTACGAAGGATGTTCAAAAAATTGAAGAAATGTTTCAATTGTAATCAACGGAGTCAGAGTCAGGCCGCAAGGAAAGAATTCTTTGAATAGGTTTGAATACGCAGCAAATACTATGTATGCACTACACCATTAAAGGAGGAAATGTCATGAAAGTGCGTGATATCATGTCATCCAATATTGAAAGCTGCTCTAGTCAAGATTCCTTGCAAACAGTGGCCTCTAAAATGAAACAATTGAATATCGGTGCCCTGCCGGTCGTAGAAAACGGCCAAGTAACTGGAATGATTACGGACCGCGATGTAACTATCCGTGCGGTAGCTGATGACAATGCCAACAAAAATGTAGAGCAAGTCATGACTCATAATGTCGTTTCAGTCAGTCCTGACGCTTCTGTTGAAGAAGCGGCTCAATTAATGGCACAACACCAAATCCGCCGTCTTCCAGTCGTAGAAAACGGTCAAATTGTCGGCATGGTTGCTCTTGGCGACCTATCCGTCAGCGAAAAGTCGAATGAAAAAGCTGGAGAGGCACTCACTCAAATTTCTCAGCAAAATTTACAATAACGCCCATAATATTGTCATAGGGGTTCCCATATAGGGAGCCCCTGTTTGTTATGGCGTTTTCCATTTTGAACAAAGCGGTTGAGTCGCTTATCTATTATTCATATTTTATTTTAAGCGTAAAAGCCATGGATCATGAAGAGATTCTGCCGACGAATCATTTCCGAAATATATCTCAACATCTCGATTCATTCACAGACAGATCTAAATATCCATTCCTCAACCTTCGATCTTAGATATCTTCGAACGAGCATCAAACTGCAGTTCTTTATCTATCTCTTGATTCGATCTGTCTTTCACTGTCCATATAGCAATCGAACTGATCAATGCAGCCAAAATGATATAAAGAGCAACTGGTACATATGATTGATGAAATTCAGCTAATAAAGCGGTTGCCACTAATGGTGCTGTCCCCCCTGCAATTGCCGCTCCTAGTTGATAGCCTAACGAAATGCCTGTATATCTTATTTTTGCTGTAAAGATCTCTGAAAACAACGTGCCTTGGACAGCATTAATCGATCCCCAAATCACACCGAGACCGATGACCGTTGCGATAATTAATAGCGCTACAGATTTTTGTTGAAGCAACCAAAAATATGGAAACGCATACAAAATAGTCGAAACAATTCCACTAACGTAAATCGGTTTACGTCCAATGCGATCAGACAACATTCCAATGAAAGGAGCTAAAATAGTGGCAGTGACTGAACCAATAAGAACAGCGGTTAAAGCAGACGTTTTACTAAAATGTAAATTGGCAGTGGCATAAGAAACAACAAACGTACCAAATATATAAAATGGTGCCGTTTCCACTACTTTAGTACCCATTGCAATGAATACTTCTTTCCAATGATAGCGAAGAGTATCCACTAATGGGATTTTGGAAACTTCTCCTTTTTCTTGGGCTTTCTTAAAGGATGGGGTCTCTTCAATTCCTTTTCTAATCCATAACCCTAAAATAACTAATATCGCACTTAATAAGAAAGGAACGCGCCATCCCCATGACATAAAATCTTTTTCCGGCAGCAGCGTCATTACTGAAAGGGCTAGCGTGCCTAATATCAACCCTACTGAAATACCCATTTGTGGAACACTGCCAAACAATCCTCTTTTATCTTTTGGAGCATATTCCACGGCTAATAAAACGGATCCTCCCCACTCTCCGCCAAGCGCTAAACCTTGTATAAATCGTAAGCAAGTTAAAAAGATAGGAGCCCATATTCCAATCACTTGATAGGTGGGCAGTATCCCCATGCCAAATGTTGAAATCCCCATCAAGCTAAGCGTTAAGACCAACGTTTTCTTTCTCCCGAGTTTATCTCCTATATGGCTAAAGATAATCCCGCCAACAGGTCTTAGAAAAAACGCTAAAGCAAATGAAGTATAGGCGAATAATAAACCGATCGTGGGGCTTTTGCTGACAAAAAAGAGCTGATTAAAAACTAGCGATGCCACGGTTCCGTATAAAAAATAATCAAACCATTCAATGGCACTGCCAACTATGCTTGCAATTAAAACTCTCCACATACTTTTCTCCATCATTCTCTCCCTTTCCTTTGTTCATATCAAATATGAATATTCTTATTTTTTTGCTGATAATAACGTTATAACTTCTTGCTTTTTTATGTCCTCCCCCCTTGTTTACTTTGACTCATCATTACAGGTTAACTGGTCATCTGATGACCTGGTTATAAAAATGTTTTTTTTTATACTATCATACTCATTTTGTTGTTTAAAGATGTTTTTTGCAATTTTTTTAAAATTAGAAATAATGTGGGTCGCACAATTCATCCAGCATGGATCAACAAGAAAAGAACCTTTTTAAACAATACAATCTGGCGAGGGCATTTTCACATCTTACGATTTAGGAGAATGATTTTGCAAACACTTTAAGATTTCATCGCCATTCGGTTTTGCAGTAATCCCTATTTTATAGGGTACTGTGTCCCGAATCATCAATGAAAGTCGAATGTCCAACGGAAATAGTCAAGTACATTCCTATGTAGAATGACCATGTCTTTTCATTTCAGGAAACAGCAAAAGGACAAATGAAACCAATGATACCATTTGTCCTTTTCATTCTATGAAACTAGCAGATGGTCGCATTGTTTAGCTTGCTTGTTCTTTTTCTGCAATCGCCGCCGCTATGAGTTCGCCATGAAAACGGCCATTTTCTATAAAAATTTCATTGGCATTGTTCCCGGCAGCAATCACGCCTGCGATAAAGATCCCTTCAACATTCGTTTCCATCGTATCGGGATTATAGTTTGGCCTTCCTGTTTCCGGTATAATCTCCACTCCCATTTTGCTGATGAATTCATGGTCAGGATGATACCCGGTCATGGCGAATACAAAATCATTTGCGATTTCTTTATCAATACTTCCAACCGTATATAGAACTGAGTTTTGCTTGATCTCTTTCACATGGGCGTTGAATTCCATCACAATTTCTCCATGACGTATCAAGGAATCAAATTCCGGCAAAATCCACGGTTTTATACTTTCCGAATATTGTTTTCCTCTGTATAAAACCGTCACTCTCGCTCCTGATTTATGCAGCTCCAATGCAGCATCAACAGCCGAATTTTTGCCGCCGATCACGACGACATCAGTGTCAAAAAACGGATGAGCTTCTTTGAAATAATGATAGACTTTGTCCAATTCTTCTCCTGGTATATTCATATAATTGGGATGGTCGTAATAGCCAGTTGCGACAACTACATATGGAGTTTCATACACTTCTTTTGTCGTTTTGACGAAAAAGGTACCGTTCGATTGTTTCGTTACGTCTTTTACTTCTTCGAAACGATGGATGCGAAGCTGTTTTCTTTTCACCACTTCACGATAATACGTTAAGGCATCGTTTCTTTTTGGTTTCCGTTCCACCGTTATAAAAGGAACATCGCCAATTGCCAGTTTATCGCTTGAACTGAAAAAAGTTTGATGAGTGGGAAAACGATAAATCGTATCCACAATATTTCCTTTTTCAATAATGAGTGGGTTTTTTCCTGTTTCTTTTAACGAGATGGCTGCCGCCAAACCGCATGGCCCTCCTCCAATAATGATGCATTCTTCCTTCAACATTCCGTTCCACCCTTTCTCCTACCGTACAACAAAGAAGCGGTACTGCTGATAAAAGTCCATTCAGACGTTTCTTTCGTTCGGATCCTTTAAAACATTTCATATATTCCAAACAATCGAAAAGTATTTGTCTATTTTCGCTCCCGTCATATACAAAATCCCGGTAAATCCAATGTTTTACCCGCATTTCAATCAATATTGTGATGACGAATGAAAAACATTAAATCATTGGCAATTTTTTCAATGCATGGCACTGCGGCTTACCTTCGTGCAAGAAAACAGTTCCTTAAGGATTGCACGTCGCACGGTCGTTCCGTTCACCACTTTATTTTACTGGAAATTTATGTATTGCTTTTTTTCGTTTCATTCGTTTCAAAAGCAGCAAAAATGCAAAATGGCTCTTTTAATCCATTTTGTCCTATCCATCTTCCCATTCTCACGCTACAATTCACGTCATAGTATACACTAGAATCCTTGAAATGCAATCAAAAATCTGGGATTTCGGATCAAAAAGCGGCCATTGGAATTTCATCTTCCCGTTCGCAGGGAATATGTACCTCATTTCCATCATATGTTTTGAATAGATCCCGGTCATTTTTACAAAACATGATTCCTCGCCACATGGAAAAAGCCGAATAAAACAGAAAATAAAAACAGGCTTATAAAAAGAGCCTTTTGGTAAGACTCTTTTTTATCCCGGAAATAATTTATAGACGTTTTCAATCCCTTTATTGGAAAAAATTATTTTTCCGTATTCCTCCAAATAATGAATCGTGAGACGAGATCTCTCTGCATATTCCAAAATAACAGGCTCCAGATTTTTTTTCATCCCTTCTTGAGAATAGTCGACCGCCACATAATAAAAGGGATCTTTCCAAAAAATCCTCGAAGGAATCACCATTCTCATTTTTGCTATACGCTGAGCAAGCTGGATAATCTCTTCAAAATCCGTACATTTATAAATGGAAAAAGGCGTGAACTCTCGTTTCCATCCAGCATGCAACTCTTCAATGGCATCATTTGTATGATCGTCATTATCCAAAAAGTCAAGTGTAAATATGAGTGTTACTTCTTCCTCCGTTAAAGTATGGATCTCAATAGCCACCGGACCATCATACGCAAAATGGTAACGCTTTTCAATTTCTTCAATCAATTCTTCAAACAGTTCATGCCAAAAAAAAGCATCCTCTTCCACCATCTGCTTCTTAGCGAATCCTTTTTCATGCAATTCTTCAAAGGATATCGATAGTTTAACCGTATTTTTTGACAATCGCTCTATATTCATCACATGGCTGCCCCCTGAGTGTGAACTCTTATGAGTATATTATGTTAGGCAGCAAAGATGGTGTCAGAAAGGCTTTATCACTTCGCTTTAAGAAACACTTTTTTCCTTTGGAGTTCATCAATAAATATGTATCTGCCTGATATCCCAACCTCAAAGAAATCATGTCCAAGCCGTTGCCGATCAAAATGATCGAATTTTTACCTCCACATTTTCCTTTTCAGTACTATCCTAAACCCAATCACCCAATTTATTTCCCGTGGGTATACCCACTTAACATCAAGGATACTTTATCCTCTGTCTCCGTATTCATTTAAATATCAGATGATCTATAAAAATTTTCACATCCGTCTGCCGGCACGACTTTGAACGCTCCCCTTTTATTACTTGACAATATTCAATATAAAGCGAAGTTGTGAAAATTTGCAGGAGAGTGGTGTACTGTTTAAAAAGGACGATTCGCAAGAGTGCTGAGCCGTGGTTCCAGTCTATTTTGTATGGAAAAGTAATGATAAAAAGGTAAACAAAAAATGTTTTCATCATTTATTGTATCTATATTCTCTTAATCGAATGGGGATCAATTTTTAGCAGGATTCATGAACGTGTTTGAATGGACAAAACCTTTTGTCAAAATCATTCTGGACTGTCTCCTATTCTTTGCGAGGCGTGACAGTTTTATAAGGCTAAGCCATTCCTTCATATTGTCAGCTCATTTTCCGCCTTTTTGTCACGCCTGCATTTTTAATTTGCAATCATTCGCAATATTCTTGTTTTTTCACCCAAAAATTCCCACAATGATAGCATAACAAGCACAAAAGACGAACATAACACCTGATCTGATCACCTTATTGTATTTTTGAAGGCAGTTTACTTTTGAAACGGCAAGCGAACCTATGATGCTCTACAAAAGAGGAATGGGCGATGACAAATAATACATTGTTAGAGAAATGAATATTAGATTAAACTTGACTGTTGAGATGTAATGCCATTACGAACATGGCACTTTTTCATCGAGTTACGGCATTCTCAGAACACCGAATCTTGCATTTAATTGTCCGCGAATCATTTTTTCTCGGACGGCTTCTTTTTCTTTTTTTAATATCTTTTTTCGAATTTCAAATGTCTGAACTCCTTCTTCGATCATCTCAGCGATCTCCATCAGGCGTTCCACATCGCTGAATGAATATTTTCTTGTTCCTTTCTTTGTACGATAAGGAAATATCAATTTCCGTTCCTCATAATAACGAATTTGCCGTTCCGACAATCCTGTGATCTCACTAACAGTACCAATGGAAATCACTTTTTTATCTTTGTAGGATTCACTTTTTATAGTCACGGTTATCCCCTCCTTTAAGCTCGTTACACTTATTTTTATTATATGTTAATATTCATAATATTTCCATAATAATGTTATTTTATATCACATATTTTTCTGAACAAAGAGTATGAGTGAGATTTATTTACAGAAATTCATTTTATATCATGCACATTTCTTATAAACAAGAAGGCTTAAAGGTCTTTATAAAGAGTGCAAATGGTGGTGATGCGAAGCATTCAAATGAATATTTCACCATTTTTCATTCATCAATCCCATTTCTGATCGGGAAATTTATTGTAAGATTTTCTCACATTATTTTTCAGAAAGTATGATTTTCTTTCTTCTAGTTGTACTCGGCACCGAACTTGTGAAGATCGATTGGTTGGCTGCTGCTTCTATTCTCCGTTTTAAGCATTTTCTTTTGTTGGTTATTGCCAAGATGTCCAGTTGCTGTTCAGTGTATGGATTGCCCATCTTTGTACTAAAAAATGTAAAAACTCTTCCCTGATAAGGGGAAGAGCCAGACTGTCGACAAATCCGAAAAAATCGGATTTGCCGACAGTCTTTTTTTGTATAATTAAGATACCGTAATGAATTGAGGTGGATGAAGTGCTAACAAAAAATACACAGATGAATCGTGATCAAATAGAAATGATAGCTTTAGACCAACTTGTACCTGCAGATCATTTGGTTCGTAAAATCGACGCTGCTATTGATTTTTCATTTATCTATTCGCTTGTTCAAGACATGTATTCATCGGAAAGAGGTCGACCAAGTATTGATCCAGTTGTATTGATTAAAATGGCTTTCATCCAATATACCTTCGGTATTCGTTCCATGCGAAAAACTATAGAGGAAATCGAAACGAATCTGGCTTACCGTTGGTTTCTTGGATTTGGTTTTTATGATAAGGTACCTCACTTTTCAACGTTTGGGAAAAACTACGAGCGACGCTTTAAGGATACAGACTTATTTGAACAGATATTCTATCGCATTTTGAAAGAAGCTGCAGATAAGAAGCTGATAAGCAGTGAGCATGTCTTTATTGATTCTACTCATGTCAAAGCGAGTGCGAATAAGCATAAATTTGAGAAGAAAGTGGTTCGAAAAGAAACGAAAGCCTATCAAGCACGTCTACAAGATGAGATAAATGCTGATCGAGAAGCACATGGAAAAAAGCCATTTCCTCCAGATAAATTTGGGAAAGAAGAATATAAAGAAATAAAAGAAAGTACCACTGATCCGGAAAGTGGTTACTACGTAAAAGACGAGCGAACAAAACAGTTTGCTTACTCATTCCATGCTGCTGCGGATCGAAATGGCTTTGTTTTGGGGGCTATTGTAACGCCAGGGAATATTCATGACAGTTCCGTATTGGAGCCACTTCTTGAAAAAGTCATAGAAAAACATGGAAAACCGGTTGTAGTTGCTGCTGACGCTGGATATAAAACTCCCGCCGTTGCCCAATACATATTTGAAAATGATATGACCCCTGCTTTACCTTATACTCGCCCTCGTACAAAGGATGGTTATTTCAAAAAACATGAGTATGTTTACGATGAATACTACGATTGTTATCTTTGTCCGCAAGGACAAGTGTTAAAATATGCAACTACGACGAAGGAAGGCTATCGTCAATATTTTTCTGATCCAGTCCAGTGTAAAGATTGTCCATTCCTTTCGAAGTGCACCCAAAGTAAGGAGCATAAAAAACTGATTCAGCGACATGTATGGGAATTTTATTTAGAGGAAGCTGATCATCTTCGGCATACACAAGAGAATAAGAGCATTTATGCAAGACGGAAAGAAACCATTGAACGTGTTTTTGCTGATGCAAAGGAAAAGCATGGTATGCGTTGGACAACCTTAAGAGGTCTAAAAAAATTGTCCATGCAGGCGATGCTAACTTTTGCTGCAATGAATTTGAAAAAGATGGCTTGCTGGACATGGAAAAGTCCAGCAATAACATAAAATAGACCCCTGGAGGGGTCTATTCCAAACATTTGAAAGCATAAAAGTGACAAAAGGCATCCGAAAGCGCACATTCGGATGCCTTTTGTCTACACTCTGACTCTTCCCTGATAAGGGGAAGAGCAGCAATAAACCTCTTTTTATAACGATACATTCTTCTGACTAGGTGCGACGTCTTCGATAGAGACAAATTCCTCGGATATAGGACGAATTTTCTTTGCTCCTACTAATAGGTAGTAAATACTTCCTGCGCCAAATACGAACAAAATGACAGCGATTAATGGAATTTTGACTCCAACGATAGGGAGATTGGTTGTTAAAACGCTATATTTTAACACGCAAAAGAACGAAATAATTCCTAAAAAGAGTGCTATTCCCGGTACAACTGGATAACTTACCTTGAAAGGTCGTTCCATATGTGGTTCTTTTTTGCGTAATACAAATAGTGATATGAGACTCAAGCAATACATCGTTATTGCGCCAAATACAGATAAAATAATCAAAGAATTAGCGAAACTAGCTGAACCGGCACTAGCTACTCCTATGATCCCCGGTACGATTAATCCCCAATGCGGAACGCCTTTTTTTGAAATTTCTGAAAGGAATCTCGGCAGATATCCCGCTCTGGCTAACGCAAACGTTTGGCGGGAGTAGCCAATAATGATACCGTGCAGGCTTGCTATTAATCCAAATAATCCAATAACGGCGACAGTTATTGGCATGATATTGTTTTCACCATAAACGCTGGCCAATGCTTGCGGAAGTGGATAATCTGCAGGTTTTCCTTCTCCTCCACCAAGTCCCGAAGTCACAATCAACGTGAAAACTGTTGCAACTGCTAATGTACAAATTCCAGAAATAAATCCTTTAGGTATATCTTTTTTAGGGTTACGAACTTCTTCCGCTGCCATTGCCCCTCCCTCAATTGCAAGGAAAAACCAAATGGCAAAAGGAATAGAGGAAAAGACTCCAGTCCAGCCGTTAGAAAATGAGAGGTCCCCCATTAAATTTGAACTCTTTATATGCGGCAGCCCTGCAGCGTAGTATATAATTAAACCGATCAACGCTAAAACGGTGGCAACCAGCTCAATGATTGCGGCTTCTTTTACTCCTATTAGATTTATTAAAATAAAAAATGAAAATACGGCTACTGTAGCATACACAGCGTCGATATTTGGAATTAAAAAGTGAATGTAGGCACCTGTCGCAACAGCAATAGCAGGTGGAGCAAAAACAAATTCAAGCAAACAGGCTAAACCCGTTAAAAATCCCATATAAGGACCCATTGCTTTTCTTGCATAGGCGGATGGCCCCCCAGCGTGTGGAATGGATGTAGAGAGTTCTGAATAACTAAATATGAAAGTCGTATAAAAAATGATGACAATCATTGAAGCAATTGCTAATCCTATCGTTCCTCCTTGCTCAAATCCGTAATTCCATCCGAAATACTGGCCTGAAATCACCATTCCTACTGCGATTCCCCACAAATGGATTGGTCTTAATTCTTTGTTTAAATGGTTATTCGTATTATTTGTCATTTTATCCTTCCCCTTCAAATGATCACTATAGTTCCAGACGAACTCCACTGGCTTTCTGATCAATCATTTTACGTAAAACGGTGCCAATGTAGGCCCCTGCTTCAACAGGGGGAGTGCCTCCTGAATGAATATTAGAAATCACTGTTCTCTCAGACTCTATCATTCCTTTTCTTGGTCTATAGCACATATAGGCACTCATAGAATTGGCGGAAACAAGCCCCGGTCTCTCCCCTATTAAAAGAACAAAAACTGCCGGCTGCAAAATTTCACCAATATGATCCATACACGCTACTCTTCCACCTTTTACAAAAAAGGGAGTTCCTTGTGTTAACCCATTAACTTCTAATGAATCCAATAACGCCGGATAAATATCTCTTAGATTGGCATCAATCGCACTTGCGCTTAACCCATCGGAAACAACAATTTGTACTTGAGGATGTTTCACACATTTTTTTTGGATCGTTTTGACTGCCTCTTCTGTAAGAACCCGACCTTTATCTGGCCTCTTTAAATAAACTTCTTTATTTTCACAACAAGTCTCTACTGTAAATAAGTTAAATTCTTTAAGTAAATGATCAGAGACATTTCCGTTTACAGCATCAACGGCTGCTGCATGATCAAGCTGAAATTTTAAAATTGTTTTCGTCAATGGACGAGTTCCCGTTCTCCATAGACCAATGCGTGCAGGAGTTGCTTTTCGCAATTCGTCAATTCCTTCTGAAAATTTTGGATTTGGGACGTTTGTTAACCAGTCACTCGCAGTGTAATGAAAACTTTTTTCATTTTCGTCTCTATCGATTTTATCTATCGATGGCTGAGATAGTCCAGTCTGTTCAATCATCCCTTTTTCTTGTTGAATATCCGGTTCGTTCATATTACATACCACCCTTACCGTTTTATCCATTTATAAAAACAAAGTGGGATCACCGGCTATCGAAGTTAACTTTCCGTTCTCCATAATCCCCTTTTTTTCTAACCATCTTTCAAATTCCGGAGCAGGTCGCAAGTGAAGCAATTCTCTTAGCGTGGCAATGTCATGGAAGCTAAGAGATTGATAATTTAGCATACAATCATCTGCCATAGCTACACCTATTAAGAAATTGGCACCGGCCGAAGCCAACAAGACTGCTAAATTTTCCATGTCATTTTGGTCCGCTTTCATATGATTGGTGTAACAAACATCCACTCCCATCGGCAAACCATGAAGTTTTCCCATAAAATGATCTTCAAGTCCCGCGCGAATCACTTGCTTACTATTGTATAAATACTCAGGACCGATAAAACCCACCACCGTGTTCACTATAAACGGCTTATATCGCTTAGCAAGGCCATAGCACCTGGCTTCTAGCGTAAGTTGATCAATACCGTGATGTGCATTTGCTGACAGTTCTGATCCCTGTCCCGTTTCGAAATACCATACATTCGGACCAGCAGCCGTTCCTTCCTTCAAAATTAGCTCATTTGCTTCATCAAGAAGTTCAACATTAATCCCAAACGCTTTGTTACCTAATTCCGTTCCTGCTAAACTTTGAAACAATAAATCCGCTGTCCCTCCCTGCTTGATTGCCCTCATCTGGGTTGTTACATGGGCTAAAACACAGTTTTGTGTTGGAATATCCCATCTATCCATTAAATCCTTTGTCATATTTAAAATCGCCTTTACACTGTCTACCGTATCAATAACCGGATTAATACCAATCACCGCATCCCCAACGCCGTAACTCAATGCCTCAAAAATCGCTGCCTTTATCCCTTGTAAATGATCATTAGGATGATTAGGCTGCGCCCTTCCTGCTAATCGTCCCTTTTGACCAATCGTTGTGTTGCAACGTGTTTCTACAGTGATTTTTGATGCTGCTTGTATTAAATCTAAATTTGTCATGATCTTTGTTACGGCAGCAATCATCTCGCTTGTTAATCCTCGGCGAATATGAGCGATTTCGTTATTTGTTACTATCGGCGATAAAAGGTATTCCCGAAGTTCTGCTATTGACCAGTTTCGAATGGATGCGTAAATTTTTTCATTAATTCCTTCCTCGATGACACGCGACACCTCATCCTCTTCCGGAGGCAGTAGAGGGTTATTACGAATATCTGCAAGAGTTAGCTCTGATAAAACATGCCTTGCCGCAATACGCTCCTGTACATCTTGGGCTTGTATCCCTGCCAGCTGGTCGCCTGATTTTTCTTCATTCGCTTTAGCCATAATTTCTTTCAAACTTTTAAAATGATAAGTTTTATCCATTAACGTGATCGTTGTTTTCAAGCGGAGTCACCTCCTAATTTTTCATAAAAGCCAATGTTTTGATGACCACTGGAACCACACTTTGATTGATCATTTCTCCTATATCAATGTAGTCACCTTGTTCGACTACAACTTGATCAATCGAAATGATGTCTATTTTATGGTTAGATTGAAGTACAAGCAATTGTCCAAGCGCTTTTGCTATATCGTTTTCACATATTACTACTAAAACAGAATTTTTCGGAAAGTATTGTTCATAAAGCGAAAATAATGTTCTAGCCATCTCTTTTAAAATCTGATAGGAACAATAAACAATTCCTCGAATATGAATACCAATAGGAGTTTCTTGTTCTTCTTGAAAGTATTGCTTCCACTCCATCATTGCCCTTTTTATTTGTTGATGGATATAATCTCCGTTTTTAACTTGGACATTGTTGAATTCAATCGTCATGATGGGTAGATTGCGGAGTGGGAGACGTGATGAGGAAACATGGATAGTAGCCCCGCTAATTTCTGTACTTTGCGTTCCAGCACCAATGACTGTTGCGCGAGAAGTTTGCTTTGCATGTATTATTTTTAATGAACTCTTTTCAATCGCCTTTACTACCTCGTGTGCAAGAAGAGGACCAATATCTCCGTAAACAGCGGTGTCATTGAGAGTTTTAGGAGATTCTTTTTCAAGCAACTTGCCGATTCCTCCGGAAATCACCACCTCATCGATAGAAGGAATCACTTGAAAAGTCGTACTATGAATCAGTGGATCATCCAGCCTAATGGGTTTCTCATTAATTAAAGAATTCATCATATCTTTGCACATTTCTTGAACAATTTGTCGCATTTCTTTAAAAGTCATTTTTTGATTTAGTTGCAATCGATAGTTTTTCAAACATAACCATGGTTGAATAGAAGAAGATATAAACTTAATTTTTCCATTCTCATCCAATTCGATTAATCTCCCACCAACATGGTACGTAATGGTACCTAATACTTTTCCTCTCCGAAAAACGACAACATTTGCTGTTCCTCCCCCAATATCAATGTTAGCAACTGATCCTTTTATCTCTTTAGATCGCAAAAAAGCACCAGATCCTTTGCCAGCAAGTAACGCTTCTAAACTAGCGCCGGCAACTGCAACAACAAAATCGCCCGATTTATCAGCTAAATAATGCAGGATGCTCTCCGCATTTTTTTTCGTCGCGGTATCACCTGTTATAATCACAGCGCCAGATTTTACTTCCGATAAATTTACTCCTGCTTGTTTATATTGTTCTTCAAGCCATTTCGCAAGAGCTCTCAAATCAATTTCATCTCTGTTCCCTTTTAACGGCGTTGAATACATAGGACTTTCATACATAATTTTTCTCTCAACAATTTCATAGCGAGGTAAAGAAAAATGGCTGGATACTTTTGCATATTTTAAATGACTGACAATAAATTTTGTTGTACTAGTGCCGATGTCGATTCCAACACTTATAATGGATTGACCTTCCACTATCATCACATCCTAAAATTTCCAGGTTTTCGCTATTCGCTGTCAATGGCTGATATTTCAAGAATTTACCCGGCCAATTTTAAACCATATGGAAATCTGGTATTCCAATTGGCTATTTACTGTTAACAAAACCATATATTATCCGAAAATTCCGATTATTATAGTTGTTTTTATATATCCATCTTGGATATTTAAATATTCATTTTTCCTTTTATCCAATATGATTAATAATTCGCCGTCAACAGTTTGATGATTTCAAGAATAAATTTCAAAATTGATTGTTTTCAAGAATTTTATGTCATTATTAAATTATATTTCAAAAATTTTATCAGCACTTTTGTCAGTTTTTCTGACATATTTTTCTCGCAAAGACCTAAATTCCAGGCCCCCATATAGTAAGGACGTCAAAAAAATGATAATGAACCTTTGTACAACTTTGCCTTGAAACATAATTCTTTGTAAGGTTACTCCCCGCTGTTATTTCATATCGTATCCAGCCAGCGATTGGAACAAAAAGTAATAAGGAATTTAACATTTAAAGAAATGAAAGAGTATTTTATTTCACTTCATTCATTCCTCATACCTAACGGCAATCAATTGAGAGCTGCTGATCACTATCGGAACCATCCATCATTGCATCTCTCTCAATTTTTGAAAATCTATGGAAATGATTCCATACAGAATAGAGAAAAAGCAAAGAATGGCTGTTTCCCAAAAAAAGAACCAAGCCATCACGACAAAAGAAGCAAAATGCAGAAAGAAAAAACATCCCCAAATATTGATGTTCTTCATAAACAACCGATACAGCCCTTTCACTTCCCATTCAAGCAGATTTCCATTCAATACAAAAGCCGCCATAAACGCTACTGCTGCGAGAAAAAACTTCATCGGCTTTAATATAAATGTTAATAACAAAAGAGACCATGAAAAGGCTTCCGGACTTGGCAAGCAAAAAATATACATCCAACTAAACAGTTCCGCAAACAAAAAGCGATACACTCCAGGGCATGGAACCACCTCCTCCTATATTCATCGTATGAGGAAGCCGCAAAAAAACTGCCTGCATCATCCGGCTATAATCCCACGACATTAGAATTTATTAGCATGAGGGACAAAACAGCTCCATACAATAGATTGAGATCTATGCGAGGAGGGTGATCGTGTGACACATTTTAAAGGCTTCACTCCATTTAAAAGCTATACACCGTATGTTAGTCCCTTTGATCCATGCCCGCCTAAGACGATCAAAACGTATTCCACTCCGCCGAATTTATATATAGGATTCCAGCCACCGAATACTCCGCAATTTTCACCAATAGAAGCTTTAAAAAAAGGGACATTGTTTAAAATTTTCTATGATCCATATTACGGTCCATACGAACAACCAAAGGGGGTTAGAGAAAATGAAGAAGCCACCTAATTATTACAAAGATTTAGAGGATCTGCAGGCCATTGACTTCGCCATTTTAGAACTAGCCCTCTATTTGGACACCCATCCTGATGATTACGATGCCGTTCTGCAATATAACTGGCTGATCAAACAACGGAAACAAGTGAAAAAAGCTTTTGAACTTCAACACGGATCCTTAACCAGCTTCGGGTACAGTTATGCCCGTTATCCGTGGGATTGGAAAGAAGCTCCATGGCCTTGGCAAGTTTAAACCAATCTCGCCGCTTTTTCTGTGTCCTGATGCTCGAACTACTTCTTGATTTTTATGCAGGGCTTTCTAATCATGCCTGAAAACAACAAGAAAGGAGTGTTGTCATTCTATGTGGGTGTACGAAAAAAAGCTTCAGTACCCAGTAAAGGTCAGCAGCTGCAACCCGATGCTGGCGAAATTTCTCATCGAACAATACGGGGGCGCAGATGGCGAATTAGCCGCAGCACTCCGATACTTAAATCAACGCTACACCATTCCCGATAAAGTCATTGGACTATTAACCGATATTGGAACGGAAGAATTGGCTCATCTTGAAATGATTGCCGCCATGGTGTACAAATTAACCAAAGACGCTACACCGGAACAAATGAAAGAAGCGGGGTTAGGGGATCATTATGTGAATCACAGCGAAGCGTTATTTTATCAAAGCGCGTCCGGAAATCCTTGGAAAGCGGAATATATTCAGGCCAAAGGAGATCCGATCGCCGATTTGTATGAAGATATCGCAGCTGAAGAAAAAGCTCGAGCCACTTATCAATGGATTATTAATTTAAGCGATGACCCGGATTTAAACGATGGCCTTCGTTTTTTACGAGAACGCGAAATTGTGCATTCCCAGCGTTTTCGTGAAGCAGTAGAATTGATTAAAGAAGAAAGGGGCAAAAAACAGTTTTTCTAAAAGCGGGAAGGAGCGGCTTTCCCGCTATTTGCTTTCGTGATATAAATTAATACCGAATTTTCTTTCCATCATTTCGAATATTTTATGCCGATTTTCCCAAGCGTCATTTTTCCAAAGATCTTTGCTTTTATCAATGATTTCACAGCGAAGCGCATGAAACTCTTCCTCCGCTTTGTCTTTTTGATCGCGAAAAATTTTTACAGCTCCTAAAAGCGCTGCGCCCGCCAATAACAGCAGCAGCATCATTCGACTGTCAAAAAAGGACGAAATAATTTGAAAAGCGGAATCGGAATATGGAATCAACAGCTTTTTATAAAACAAATAAATAAAAAGAAAGGTATAAAGGAAAAAGAGTGATAAAAAAAACATCTGCTTTTTGTGAAGTTTATCCAGCTTCCTTTTTCTTTCAATTAAATTTTGAAGCATTTGCTTCGTAGCCTCATCTGTTCCGTCATCCAACATTAAAAGAACTGAATCCATCCTTTCCCTCCTCCACACTCATTCTATGTACAAGCACTCATCGATATGATCAAATTTTGAAAGAAAAAGGATGTTGACCCGCTCCAGCTCTTTACCAAAAAAAGACGAGAAATGCTAAACAAAAACTTATTTTTCCAATGGGATTTTGAGTACCTGTCCCTCGTTAATATGATTGTCCTCTAAATGGTTGGCCGATTTAATCTTGTCGATTCCATCCTTTGTACCGTAATAATGAATGGAAATATCAGTAAGCGTCTCATTTGGCCGGACAATATGAGTCACCGCTTTTCTTTGTTTGTTTTTTAAAGTTTCCTTTTTTGATTGGTTAGATGTTGGACTGGCCGATTGATCATGTCCGCTTGCGCTTTCTTCGGTAATAACCGATACGGAAGACAAAGGACGTTCTTTTTCCTTTATCGTGTTGTAACTAAATAGAATCGCCACCGGGAGAAAAATAAATAGAATGAGAAGTGTACGAAGCATAGAAAAGATTTTTTTTTCTTGCTTTTTCTGCTTTCGATATTCTGTTCTGCTTAATGTTTTAGGCTCTTCTTCTATTTCGGTCCATTCTTGCAATTTCAGCTCTTTTCGATGCTTTTCTGCCAATTCTCGATAAGGGTCTCTCTTCATGTATCATCCCTCTTCGTTTTTTTCCCTTTTATCTTTAAAATGAATGATGATTCCTAATGCGCAATCGATGACAAAATGCATGACGACCGTTACAGCCAAGTTTTCAGTCCATTCGTAAAAAAAGCCAATCCAAAAACTGAAGACGAAAACATTGACTGTAAGAAACCAATTGCTTAAATAACGAATATGGACTAAAGCAAAAAGAATGCTTGCCGCTGCGAATCCAAAGTGAGTTTGAAGAACTCCCCGAAAAAACATTTCCTCGCTGAAAGCAATAAGAGCCGTTATCCATACGATGGAGATCATGTTTAGCTTCGAAAATATTTTCTCATTGATCCCGCCATCATCAAAATATTGGTGGGGAAGCCATTTCATGAAGCAAAAATCAATCAAGACAACGGTCAAACCAGCGATTATTCCCCAGACAAGCCGCCGATCGCTCCAATCAAACAATTGAAAATAAGAGGAGAAGGAATCAAATAATAGCCAGATGCCGATTCCGGTAAAAGCAAGCAATAGACATTGTGTCCAATAAAGAGATTTCATGATATCTTGGTGCGTTAACTCCTCTAACAATAGTAACTTATTCTTTTTCATCGATTTTTCCTTCCATCAAAAGCAAGTTTTGTAGAATGGCCTCCCAATCATTCATTTCTTCTTGCCTGGACTGGCCGGCTGTCGATTCATAATAATCGAGAATATTCAGCCCACAGCAGTCGCAACACCTTTCCGGCTTCGATCCAAACTTTTCATGAAAATATAAAAGAACTCCTTCTCTACGGCAAGAAGTGCTATGGATCCACTGGACCATTTGACTCAATTTCCTGCGCTTCCTACGGATCTGCTCATTTTTGTCTCTTTGGATATACTCCCATTTTTTTTCGAATGAAAAATCTTTGTATAGTTCCTCGTAGTGAAGAAGATAACGATACTGGACATCCGTCAGTTGTAGAACAGCCGCCGCTTCCTTTTTTAAGTTCGGCTCATATGTAAGGAATGCTTCAATTTGTTTGTCCGTAGGCAATTCCGTTTCCATTAAACGCTCGTGTATGCGTTCATCTCCGTCGGCGTACAACAAGATCGCCAAACTTCTTTTACCATCACGACCAGCGCGGCCAATTTCCTGCAAGTACGATTCCATTTGACCCGGTGGATGGAAATGGACGACGAATCGAATATCGTTTTTATTGATCCCCATCCCAAACGCGCTCGTTGCACAGATAATCTCCAACTCGTTAAATAAAAATTGCTGCTGTATTAAGATTCTTTCGTCCTGTTCCATTCCGCCATGATAAACGCCTACTTTTTTTATCCCTTCTTGTTCGAGCCAATAAGCCGTTTCTTCGGCAGCCTTCTTGCTGGAAAAATAAATAATGCCTGGTTTTTGTACGTTTTTGACAATCACCAAAAGACTGTCCAGCTTTTCTTTATAACTTTCGCAATGTTGAACACTCATCGCAATATTGGCTCGGTCAACCGAAAAGATCCATTGATTCGCATCTTGAAGATGTAAGTACTTCATGATGTCCGTTCTCACTTCTTCTGTTGCAGTCGCCGTCAGCGCAAGCGTCAATGGCCGGTTCAATAATTCACGTGCTTCGCCGATTTTTAAATAATCAGGACGAAAATCGTGCCCCCATTGGGAAATGCAGTGGGCTTCGTCCACTACAAACAATGAAAGGCGGATTTTGGATAATTCATGCAACACCCGTTGATTAGAAAGCATCTCAGGAGACATAAAAACAAAACGAAATTGCCCTAAACGGGAAAGTGCACGTTTTTTTTCTTCAAAGGAGAGGAAAGAGTTCAAAGCAATAACCCTTTTTTCCCCTCGCATCTTCATTTGTTCCATTTGATCTTGCATTAAAGAAAGAAGAGGTGAAATGATAATACATGTACCGTCTAATATGTAGGCCGGCAGTTGGTAGCAAAGTGATTTCCCTGTCCCGGTTGGAAGCATGGCGAGTGTATCTTTTCCTTCAAGCAGTGAAGTAATGACTTCTTTCTGTCCGGTTCGAAATGACGAATAGCCAAATTGTTTTCGTAATAACAGTTCAAGTTCCATGTTGATTCACTATCCTTCCATACTTCGCTAGAACAAGACGAATTTGAAAGTAAGATAAATGAGGAAGAATTTCCTTAATATCCTTTAATTTTTTACTGGTGAGTGTCTTTGCTACTTTTTCAAAGGCCTCCAACTCTTCTCTTTCAATAAATGGATCTATGGAAAAATCGGGAACATTTAAGGCAATCTCAACGAGGTGATCTTCGATTGTATTCCGCTTCAGTCCGCGCACATGTGCGATCCGTTCAACAGAAAGCCCCCTCTGAAATAGTTCGTATGTTTTTTTTGCTGATTTTGTCAATACAACCGGCTGTTTTAAATCTAGCAGCATTTCATGTAAAATGGGAAATTTTTTCGGATGATGAAGCGCAGAGTGTATCATAAAATGAATCCAATGAGAAAATCGCAGCCAATATTCCGGTTCTTCTATTCCCAATTGTTTTGCTGTTTGCGCCGCCGTTTTTCCAATTCGTTCGTATCCTGACAAACGAAAAACGAACAGACGCGGATCTTCTACTTTTTCACTTTGCAATAATTCATATAGTTCGCGATATAGTTGTACACCTGTATCCGTCCGATTTACCTTCCGGCTCAAAAGCCATTTTTTCACCCACATTTGAACTTGGTCATTCCTCTCTGCCGGATAAAAGACAGATTCTTCATGAATTAAATAGGAAACGGTTTGAACGAGCAAGTTTAATCGTTTCCAAAAGACCGACGCCATCGAATGTAAAGGCCAGCCATCCAAATACGGAAGGGCTGAGTTTTTGGTCCAAAATTCTTCTAATTCACTTTTTCCTTTTGGAAGCAAAAGGGCTCTTTCGCCATTTTCCATATAGCACCATTGTTGATCACACATTCGCTTAATCTCTTTTTCGAAATCGTTTCTATTCAAATACGGAACGGCGGAAAACCACTTTGTTAATTGATAAAAATGCACATCTTGGATGGATTGCAATGATTTTTTTCCTTTTAGAATGTGAAAAATAGAATAGACCGTTCGCTCCCCATGGATTTTTTCAAAGCAATGCAGCAAAACCGCTTGAAACAAGTTCAAAGATTTTTCCTCCAGCTCTTTGTTGATTTAGTCCATATGGCCTTACAAGAAAATGTTATGATTCCACTATCAATAGCAGTCGTCTTCTATTTTAACATGAAATTCGACATCCATTGTTCCATCACCTCCATCGTAAGCGTTTCAATTGAATTGTTGGCTCTTTTCTATTGAAAAGTTTTGTTAACAGCTTTACAATGAAGATGGAGACGTTAAATCCGACTAAATTTCTCAAGATAGCTTTGTTAGGAGGAACAATCTATGGCAAAATATACAATTGTAGATAAAGATACATGCATCGCATGTGGTGCTTGCGGGGCCGCTGCTCCTGACATCTATGATTATGATGACGAAGGACTTGCATTTGTAGTATTGGATGATAATCAAGGAACAGCGGAAGTACCAGAGGTACTGCTTGATGATATGCAAGATGCGTTCGAAGGATGCCCTACCGATTCCATCAAAGTAGCAGACGAACCTTTCGATGGAGACCCGCTGAAATTTGAATAAAAATCCAGTGTCTGCTTCAATCGTTTTTCGCTTAGATGAATCGCAAGACTAATCAGACAATTCCGTCAAAACGAAAAGACATTCCGACTGAAAATAAAAAACCTTTCAGTTAAAAGGATGCTTCATCCTTTTAGCTGGAAGGTTTTTTTGCTGAAGATTGAATACCAAAAACCGGTATGAGACACAAAAATTAAAAGATCCATGTTCCGACTCGTTTTCAAATTCGAAAATATGTAAAAAACTATGGACGACAATCAAACTTTCAAAAGGAATCCCCGTTTTCTCACATGCAGGAAAGCAGCTTCACATGATCCAACGGACATTCCCAAACAGTATAGCCACCCTTTCTGATAATGATGGGGTTTCCCTAATGTTTGACATGAAAATGATGGATCGCTTCATCCAGGCTTTGTACTTCTGCTTCCATTTGCTGAATTCCATTGGCTACTTGTTCAATGGATGAGGACGATTCCTCAGCAGTAGCCGTAACTTGTTCAAAGCCGGCGGCAGATTCTTCTGATACTGCTGCTATATTTTCAATAGCCGACGTAATGTCTTTCGTATGGTCTAAAATATCATATAAGTTCGTAGACATTTCTTCTACTTGCTCAAATACCCGTTCAATACTTTGATAAATTTGATGGAAGGATTCGCCTGTTGATTGAATGGATTGGCGACCTCCTTCTACTGTTCCATATCCTGCTTTCAGCGCTTGAACCACTTTTCCCGTTTCGTTTTGCACTTCCGAAATAATGGCTGTGATGTCAGCCACCGAATGATTCACCCCTTCTGCCAATTTTCTTACCTCCTCCGCCACGACGGCAAAGCCGCGTCCACTTTCACCTGCTCGCGCTGCCTCAATGGCTGCATTAAGAGCAAGCAAATTCGTTTGTTCGGAAATGTCTTCAATCACATTGACCAATTTGCTGATGTTTTCGGTTTTTTTGTTCAACCCTTCCACTAGCTGGAGCGCTTCATTTACCGTAATGGAGATGTGGTTCATTTCTTCTACGGATTGGTTCATTTTTTGTCTGCCTTGATCGGCCAGTTCTTTCATTTGTTCGGCTTTTGTTTTCACTTCTTCCCCTTTTAACGAGGAATCCATTAACATTTTCATGAATTTTTCCATATCGCTCGATAATTTTTGGTTAGAATTGGCCTGTTCTTGAATGCCGTTTGAAAGATCTTCCATCGTTGTGGCGATTTGCACGGCACCTTCTTTTACGTCAAATGAATATTTAGCCATTTTTTCACTGTGTGTTAATAAGTTGGCGGAGACGCTTTGCACTCCGGAGATGGTCCTTTTTAGATGATCGTTCATCACGTTTAAAGCGTCCACCAACTCCCCTATCTCATCTTTATTTTTTAGCTGCAATGGTTCTTTTGGAAGAGTGCCCTGTGCAATCATCAGAAGACGATCTTTTGCACGAACAATCGGACTTGAAATGATCTTTGTAAATATTTGAGTGACGACTAAACTGATGACAATGATCACGATAGCTAATGTCAAACCCCAGCCTGCTATGGTATTGCTATTGGAAATGATTTCATTTCCATTAGTGTGAATATTACTTTTTTCCTTTTGGGCAATGGAATCAAAATCAGCCATGATCTTTTGAGCGATCGGCTCCGCTTTTTGTTGCAACGCAGCCCGGGCTTCTTTTACTTTTCCATGATCATAGGCTTTAATGACGTCATTGAGTACTAGAGATCGCCACTTCTTACTGTCCGCAATAACGGCTTTCATTTCCTTCGATGGATGCTCGCTTAAAATCGAGTCGGAAATGGCTTTGCTAGATTCCGTATATTGATTAAACTCATCCTTATATTTAGGATCTCCATAAAGAACATAAGCTCTGGCAAGAGCAATACGTTGCGAAATATTAAAACGCAGTTCTTGCTCCGCAACCAGCTCGGGAACTTGATTTTTGATCATATTCTCCGTTTTCTGATACACGGTTTGGGAAGACACAAAGTAAATAACGGACATAATCGTCGACATGATGATTAAAATGCCGAAACCTAAATATAGTTTTCTTTTTATTGTTTTAAACATTATGCCCCCTCCTTCATTTTTCAAAATGCATTCAAGTGGACTCTATCTATTTTACCATAAAACAGGAATATAGTACCATGTAAAAGAGTATAAGGAGTAAAATGGAATCCGTGTATCGGAAAACGGGTTGTTTGTCGGTCTAAAACAGGATCCTTCATTGATTTTTTCGACAGAGAGCAAAAAATCTTTACCCCTTATTAGAAAAAAGAACGAGGGGAGCGGACGGCCATCCACAGTCCGACGCGATTCGTCCTCTGCTCACTTGCGAACACTCTTGATGCGGAATCTTTTCGCTTTTGAATGCCAGAATTTATAGTGTGAATATTCCGAAAATATATAGAGTTGTTTGCCTCTCCCTACTTATTCCACTATAATGAAATAGTATACATAGTGTATAGGAGGTATTAGGTTCATGACGGTGAAAAACCAAATAGTAGAGGCGTTTATCGAAATTCCTACCGGAAGCCAAAACAAATATGAGTTTGATAAAGAACGAGGAATTTTTAAATTAGACCGTGTTTTATTTTCGCCAATGTTTTACCCAGCAGAGTACGGATATTTAGAAAATACGTTGGCTTTGGATGGAGATCCGCTGGACATTCTTGTATTGGTGACAAATCCTACTTTCCCTGGATGCGTCATTGATACTCGTGTCATTGGCTATTTGAACATGATCGACAGCGGCGAAGAAGATGCTAAACTAATCGGTGTGCCTGTAGAAGATCCTCGTTTTGATGAAATCCATTCAATCGACGACTTACCGCAGCATAAACTAAAAGAAATCGCTCATTTCTTCGAACGCTATAAAGATTTGCAAGGCAAAAAAACCGAAATCGGCACTTGGGAAGGACCTGAAAAAGCCGCTAAACTGATCGAAGAATGCCGAGCACGCTACGAAGAAAACAAATAAAAAGCAGGATGTTTCACCTGCTCTCTTTTAAACCGATTTTTTCCAAAAGACTCACGGACGCTCTTGGCGTCCTTTTTCTTTTTACGGAGCTGTACCTTTCTCTGCAGACCACAGTCTGTAATCACCAAAACTAAGAGCATGTTTTTCTCCTGTACTGCTGCTGGTCTTGGCATAAGCAAGCCTTCCTCCAATGATCAGTATTCCGATGCAAGCCCCCATCGCTATTACGATGACCAACCGCTTTAAGTAATCTCGCATTCTGATCCTCCTCGGCAATTCTTTCACCATAAAACGTTATGATTCCAAATGACAAATTAGACCGCTTCATTTTATGTAAGCGATTCCATTTCAAAACAAAAAAAGGGTCAACCTCCTTTATAATTAGATGATGATTCAATAAGGTAGACCCTTTCTATTCGCGTATAAAGGAAGATGTTTCCCATGTAACAAGATTTATCGCCATCATTCCCACATATGAATGGGTTTTCGACAGTTTGATTAATAAGGAAGATAAAAGGAGAATGTCGTTCCTTCACCCAACTTGCTTTGAACTCTGATGCTTCCTCCATGAGCTTCCACGATGTTTTTCGCAATCGCAAGACCTAATCCAGTGCCGGATCGGCCGCGAGTCCTGGATTTATCGGCTTTATAGAAGCGTTCAAACACGAACGGCAGATCTTCTTCCGGAATACCCGATCCGGAATCGATTACGTAAATGACAACGCCTTTCTGTTTTTTCTCCATATCCACCTTGACAAAACCGCCTTTAGGAGTATGGCGGAGAGCATTGTCAATCAAATTCGTCAACACTTGCTCAATGCGGTCCGGATCGATATTGGCGGCAAAAGATGGCTTGTCCCAATCGAACAGTAAACGAACCTCTTGATCCTTCGCCAATCCTTGAAACTTGTTCGTGACTCTTTTGATAAAAGCCGGAATTTCTACTTCTCTTTTTTGTAAGTTGGTATGCCCGGCTTCCATTCTCGCTAAATCTAATAATTCGTTGACCAGCCTTTTCATTCGCAGTGATTCTTCATAGATGATTTTCACGATTTCCTTCTTTTCTTCATCCGTCGCTGCGATGTCATCAATAATGGCTTCACTGTACCCTTGAAGCAAGGAAATAGGAGTTCTCAGCTCGTGGGAAACGTTGGCGATAAAATCTTTACGGAGCTTGTCCAGTCTGCGTTCTTCCGTCATATCCCGAACAACCGCTACAGCCCCCCGAACCGTTTCTCCACTGTATAAAGGGCTCACAATGACGACATACGTTCTTCCTTGAACAGTCAATTCACCTATTTGCTCTGATTCCTCCCGGCGGAAAACTTTTCCCAATAATTCTTGAATAAGAGTCGGGGCGGTTTCCGTTTGTTCATCTTCTCTGTGCTCATAATACCAGTTTTGCAAAAAACGATCGGCCGGAGGATTCGTAATCAAAATCGTGCCATCTCGGTTAAAAGTGATCACTCCGTCTGCCATACTGCGCAAAATGCTGGCTAGCTGTTCTTTTTCCTGGTTAAGAGCATTCATGTTAAACTTAAGCCGTTTCGCCATGTGATTAAAAGCGATGCCTAACTCCCCGATTTCGTCAGACGTTAAAATCGGAACTTTCGCATCGAATTTTCCTTTTGCAAAAGAGCTCGTTGCTTCCCTCATCTTTCGCAAAGGGGCCGTAATCCGGGTGGATAAGAAAAAGGCAAACACCGTTGTCAAGAAAATCGCAATGCCGGCCGCCAATATAATCAGTTTAGTCGTCTGCTCCGACGTCTCCTTAATCACTTCCAGCGACTGATAAAGGAACACTGCTCCATTTTCATTCGGAGACATTTTCAGAGGAACTCCCACTACAATCGAATTTTCATAGCGATTGGAAAATTTTTTCCCACCATGGATGTTGATTTCTTTTTGGACATATTTTTTATTTTTGAAAACTTTGGACAATTGCTTGTCGTGTATGATGACGCTGCGGTCCAGTTTATCTTTCGGAGAAATATTGGGCGAATATAAAAAGGTGTCCTTATTCTTAGCAATAATGACATGAACATGTGAATCGACAATTTCCCATGCCATTTCCGTACCGATTTTTTCATTTGGATGGTGGGCCAGGATGTCCGCAATTTTTTCCGCGGTATTAGATAATTCCTTTTCCACCTGATTGACGTGGTAATTTTCGAAAAAACCTAACAGCAAAATGGTAAGAACAAATAAGACAAAGGACACCAAGAGCAAGATGGTCGCCCATAATTTTCCTACAATACTTCTCCAAAATTTCATTCAGGCTTTACCTCGAATTTATAGCCTACTCCCCAAACGGTTACAATCATCTTAGCGGCTTTTTCAGACACTTTGTTCAGCTTTTCCCGCAGCCGTTTTACGTGAGTGTCGACAGTACGCAAATCGCCAAAGAACTCATAATGCCAAACTTCCTTTAATAAGTGCTCGCGATCAAACACTTTATCCGGCGTTTTTGCCAGAAAATACAGAAGTTCGTATTCTTTCGGTGTTAAATTTACTTCTTTTCCGTCCGCAGTTACACGGTGGGCATCATTGTCAATGACTAAATGGGGATACACGATCATGTCCTTAGCAGAAGCGTTCGTATGCAAATAACTTGTCGTAGAAGCACGTCTCAGCAGCGCTTTTACCCTCAGCACAACTTCACGCGGGCTAAAAGGCTTTACGACGTAATCATCTGCTCCGACTTCAAATCCTTGCACACGATTTGCTTCTTCGCCTTTAGCCGTCAGCATGATGACAGGAGTAGCTTTCTTTTCTCTTAACTCTTTGCATACTTCCACACCGTCTTTACCGGGCATCATGAGATCAAGAATGATGCAATCATAATCAGTGGTTAACGCTTTGTCTAACGCAGTATTTCCGTCGGCTGCCTCATCTATCACAAAATTTTCCTTTTCCAAATACATTTTCAATAGTCGCCGAATTCTTTCCTCATCGTCGACAATTAAAATTTTCATCTCTTCTTCCACTTTATTTCCCTCCTAGTCTAAACTAGTTGTTCATCCCCGCTTTATGCTAAACAAGTAAGGAGGAGCAGTAACTCTTTGCTCCGTTAAATGAAGGGCCACATGCTTCATTTTAATAGGAAAAAAGCCTCTTTTAAAAGGGAAGGATTGAACTTTTTATGAACATCGACAAAATCTGATTGTGAACTACCCGCTACCTACGCTTCGCTTAGAGGTGTGTTGGGTACAGACGAAATTTATATGCTTTGTTTGCCGTATCGAATCACCTCACTTCCTACCTTGATTTTCTATATACTGCTTTATCACTTCAATGGGCGCACCACCTGTTGTAAGTAAGCAAAAGCTTCTTGACCAAAAATACTCTTTCCAAAGTTTTCTTTTCACTTGTGGAAAATGCTTTTTGATAAGTCTTAGAACTTGCACTTTTATAGGCATTGATGAACTTTGATAGTTCACTATTCGGATGTGCTTTGAACAAAATATGTACATGGTCAAGATCGTGATTCCATTCGCCCAAGGAAATATTGTAATGTTCACCAAGTCGAATAAACATATCTTTTGCATAGTCAGATATGGGGTCATCAATCACTGGTCTGCGATATTTTACGACCAGAACAAGATGATAATACAAAAGGAATACCGAATGATTATTATCTAATTCCGTTGATATAACAGCCTTTCATTTATATAAATACGGATTATATCGTAGTACAAAAAAGAGACAACTTTAGGCTACGCCTAGCCGAAATTCATCTCCCACTTTCACTGGTGCTTCCGCACTTTCACGTTTTGAAGTAGGGCACTTCTTTCAGAGGGAAGTTAAAATCGGCTGCTACGCATAAGAATGCAGCCCGGCAATGACGAGATTGACCGCCACTAAGTTAAACATGATAATGATAAATCCGATCACCGCCATCCATGCGGATCGTTCTCCATGCCAGCCTTTGGAAAGACGCAAATGCAAAAAAGCAGCATAAAACAGCCAGGTAATAAGAGCCCAAACCTCTTTCGGGTCCCATCCCCAAAACCTTGTCCACGCAATTTGCGCCCAAATCATGGCAAAAACCAAAGCGCCTAAAGTGAAAACAGGAAAACCGATTAAAACAGCGCGGTAGCTGATTTCATCTACTAAGTCCAAGCTGATGTTTTGGACAAAAGGCTGCAGTAAAGCGGCTATTCGTTTTCTAGTGATCACTCGAATCAGCACGTATAGAATGGTGCCTGCTATCAACGACCAAATCACCGTATTCAGTTTTTTGGCATTAATGATAGCCGGAACGTAGAAAAGTGGATTCATAACGTTTTTCGTTTGCAAATCACCCTCATGAGGACCAATCAAAGCAGGCAGATTATAAACCACTTCCGCCGGCTGCCCTTCTTTATTGACATACTGAAAAGCGGCTTCATAATCCATTACCCGGAAAATGGTTGTCACCGCCACAAAGCCGATGACCGCCACCAGTCCGTACATAATGACTTCCAGCCAAAAAGTCCGTTTGCTCGCTTTTGATTGATCCACCACTTTGATTAAATAAATGAGCCCGGCAATAAAACTGATGGATAAAATCCCTTCTCCTGCCGCCGCTGTCGTAACATGAATATGAAGCCAATCGCTTTGCAACGCGGGGATTAATGGACTGATTTCTCTTGGAAACATGCTCGCATAAGCGATGATAATGACCGCGACAGGAAGAGCGAAAAGGCCAAGTGCAGGCAAACGATAAATAAAATAAATAATGATAAAGGCCCCTACTAACATCATGCCAAAAAACGTCGTAAATTCAAATAAGTCACTCACCGGTGCATGCCCGGCAGCAGCCCATCTAGTAAAAAAATATCCGACTTGAGCGATAAAACCGACGATGGTGATCAAAATTCCTATTTTCGCCCAGCGATTAGGTTCCTTTACCATTTCAGCGTTTTTAGAGCGGATGGATCCGCCAAAAAAAAGCGTTGCTACTAAATACAGAATAAAAGCGGTATATAATAAGTTACTGCTTAAATGTGCTAGCGTCACGCTTCTTCCCCCTTTTCAGATTGGTCAACCGGCACCGGCAATTGGGTTCCTTCTAGAATAGACGAAATTTCTTTTTTTAATCCATACCAGTTTTTATTTGTATGAGCAGCAATATAAACTTCGCCATCTACTTTTCTAATCCAAATCCTGCGATGATTCCAATAAGCGCCTTGAATGACGCCGATCATAAAAATCGCTCCCCCCAGGGCTAAAATCCAAAGAGTTAAATCTTTATGGACTGTCAATGCAGAGACATTCCGTGTTTCAAGGCTTTTAAACTTCATTTTATAATCGGTTGCACCAAGCGGCTCGATAGTCTGCCTGATCGCTACAAAACTCACTTCTCCATCAGGATGCTCAGGCGAAAACATTTTAAATAAGAAAGCAGGATTATTCGGAATCGGAGATTTGGATTGTGGCTCACCATTATTGGCAAATCCTGAAAAATCAGGATAATAACCCATTAATTTTACTTTATAGCCATGTCCTAACGAATACGTTTCTTTAGGTTGAAAAAGATCCACTTTTACCGTTCCGAACTCTTTGCCTGTTTTTTTGTCCGTTAAAGTGAACACCATCGCTTTTGGTTCGCCCAGTTTAAAGGAAGATTGGTAAATCGCGTAATGATCCAATTTGATTGGATGGTTGACACGGATGGCTCCTTCCTTTATCTTTTTTAATTTCGGTGGCGCTCCCGGCAGCCCTTGATTTTCATTTTTATAAAGAACTACATTGGATTGATAGTTTTTAGCGATGTTTCCAACGCGATCCATTGCTTGGTTAAAAACTTCCGGATCTTTCTTTTTGCTGTATTCCTGCAAAATAAATTTTTTATTTTGAACATAATATTTTCCGTTTGTCCCCGGAACCTCCAAGGTTTCCCCTTCCCTTATCCAAAGAAGCTTGTCTACATACATGCCGTCAACCGAACGCAACATAGCTCCAAATAAGAAAATGATCAAACCGATATGATTCACATAAGGTCCCCAGCGGGAAAAGCGTCCTTTTTCCGCCAACAGGGCTTCATCATCCATTCGGATACGGTAATGTTTTTTTTCCAGCTTTTTCTTGATTTTTTCGATGTCTTCATGAAAGTGATGGGCGGAACTTTGAGCAAACAAACGTTGCTTCTTCATAAAGGACTCATGTCGAACCACCCTTTGATTTCTTAAAGCGCGGTACAACGGGATGACCCTGTCAAGACTACAGATGACAAGTGATACTCCGATTAAAGCAATGAGCGTTATATACCAGACAGAGTTGTAAAGATCGTAAAAACCAAGCTTATAATAAATTTCCCCCAACGTTCCATAGACTTGTTTGTAATAATCTCCCGGGTCCACATTTTGAGGAATATACATTTTTTGAGGAAAAATCGTCCCGATGGCACTGGCAATCAACGTGACAATAATGAGGATAACTCCTACTTTAACAGAAGAAAAAAAGTTCCATATTTTATCAATGATCGTTTTATGATAAGTTTGGGAACGTCGAGCGCTTCCTTCGTAGCGCATATTATAAAGTTTGCTTTGTTTCGCTTCTTCCGTAAGTGCTCTCCCGCACGCTTCACAAAGAATAGTGCCATGAGGATTTACGTGGCCGCATTCACATTTCACCTTTTCCATAGTATTTCTCCTCTAACATTATGGTTTAATTTCCGCCAATTTTTCTCGCACTTGTTCCTCATTTTGAAGCCCGCCGATGATGACTTCTTTCACTCTTCCTTTTGAATCAATAAGAAAAGTAGTCGGCAAAGGATCGACTCCGTACGCTCTCAGCACCTCCTTATTGCCATCAATCATGATTGGAAATGTGAGATGGTATTGTTCGGCAAATTTTTTTACTACTAAATCAGGTTCACCGACATTGACAGCGAGGATTTCTACTCCTTTGCTTTTATACTCTTTTCCTACTTTTTCCAAATCCGGCATTTCTTTTTTGCATGGCTCGCACCATGTCCCCCAAAAATTAAGAAAAACTCCTTTTCCTTTGTAATCAGAAAGCTTATGTTCTTTCCCATGCAAATCTTTCAAGACAAAATCAGGGGCTTGATCCCCCTTTTGAACGGACCCTTTCTCATCTCTTGTTAAATTGGCATAAAGTGTATAGCCAACTGCAGCGGCTAAGATGAGGAGAATGATCGTCCGTACCAAAAGGCGTCTTTTCTTTTTATCCACATCAGCACCTCCATCTGATGAAACGATTTCTTCTTCATAGAAGAAAATGCTTCCGTCACATCGTTCATTCAGTATGTACAACAAAGGGAGCGGCCGTTGTCAAAGCAGTGCCTTTGTCAGGCAGTCCGGCCGGATGCGCCGTATTTTTTGAATAATGGTAAAAGTTTGATCTTTTTCAAAAATGAGACAATCATAGAATTTACCTTCATTATACCATTTATTCCTTTATTGAATAGGAGAATGAATCTTCGCGAATTTTATATTTTGAAAACCTCTTCATTCTCCTCTCAGCGCCAGTTCTCTCAGCTGCTTCACTTCATGAGGAGATAATTCACGAAACTCTCCGGCATTTAAACCTTGCAGCGTCAAAAAAGCAAAACGTTCTCTTCTTAATTTCAATACAGGATAGCCAATTTTTTCAAACATTCGTCTAACTTGCCTGTTTCTTCCTTCATGAATCGTGATTTCAACAATGGCGGTATTCTTTTTGCGGTCGCCGCTTAAGAATTTGACTTTAGCGGGTGCCGTCATCCCGTCTTCCAATTCCACCCCTTTTTCCAACTGCTTTAAGGTTGGACGAGGAGGAATGCCTTTCAGTTTGGCAATATAAGTCTTTTCTATTTTATAGCGAGGATGCATGAGCAGATTGGCGAATTCTCCGTCATTCGTCAACAACAACAGGCCTGAAGTATCATAGTCAAGACGTCCAATTGGATAAATCCTCTTGTCCACATGAGGAAAGAAATCGATCACCGTTTTCCGTCCTTTATCATCTCGAACCGAAGAAATCACACCTCTAGGTTTGTACAGCAGAAAATACACTTTTTCTTCCCTTTCAACAGGAATCCCTTCTACTTCAATCTTATCGCTGTCTGAAACTTTCGTACCAAGTTCCGTAACTACTTCTCCATTTACTTTTACTTTTCCTTCTACTATCAGCTGCTCGGCTTTTCTTCTTGAAGCAAATCCTGCCTGAGCAATCACCTTTTGCAATCTTTCCATTTCCATCACCTCTACTGATTTCCTTAGTTGACATTCCTTACTGCATTATCACATATCGTTCCAAAAAAGCAAAGATGAATGTCATGAATGCAAAATGGGACGCTGTCTAACTGTTTTTCGTCGATCTTTCGCCGGACGAATCATGCATTGAAATTTCAGTGGCAACATAAAAAAATGGGACTGCCCCAATAGTCAGTAAAATGACTAAGAGGTGCCCCTTTTTTCATGTAAAGCTTTCTATCAAACATATTTGTGAACGAGAAAATCACTCGCTTTTCGTGTCTTGATCCGTGACACGCCTCGCACGTCCCTCGCTGCTAGGGATCTCGCCCGCTTCGCAATCATCACAGTAAAATGTTATCCGAGACAAATAAAAAAATCGCCTTTTCCATGTATGCAGATGAAAGAAGTTCATATGAAAAACGGCAGCTGATACCAGGTTGCAATGTTTAGATCGGACATTGAAACCCGTTCCTCAAAGATCAACAGACACCGGTTGCTTCACCTCGCATTTGGAAAAACGGAAAGCGTCATGTCCGCCTAAGCCAAATCCAGATATTAGTAGATGCGGGTTACGAGAAAAAACAACTATTTATATACTTTTTTCGAAAAATCATATGAACCGGAGGTCAGGAACCAAAAACGAGAGTCACCACGATGATAGCCACTATAAATCCCGCCAAATCGGCCAAAAGTCCGACTTTTAAGGCATCCCCCATTTTTTTTACCCCAACGGCTCCAAAATAAACAGTCAAAACGTACATCGTTGTATCCGTGCTTCCTTGAATTACCGAAGCTAATCGGCCAATATACGAATCAGGGCCGTGAGTCGAAATCAAATCGGTCATCATTCCAAGCGCCGCATTGCCGGAAATCGGTCTAATTAAGGCAAGAGGAATGATTTCAGGTGGAATCCCTGCTTTTAACAATAAGGGTTTTATGCAGCCAACCAAAAATTCCAGAGCGCCGGATGCCCGAAAAATGCCTATCGACACCATCATCCCCACTAAATAAGGAATAATGGAAAAAGCCATTTGAATCCCTTCTTTCCCACCTTCCACGAACGTTTCATACGTCGGTACTTTTTTCATTGTTCCGTACAGTAATATAAAACCTATAATAAAAGGAATGAGCCATAAGGATATGGCGGATATCCACTGCATATTATTTCACTCCGTTTTTCCTTCGATAATAAAAATACCGGTCAATTAAAATGCCAAAAATAGCGGAAAATACAGTGGAAACCAATGTTGGACCAACAATTTCAGTCGGCGAGGAAGAATGGTAAGTGATACGGACCGCGATTACCGTCGTAGGAATCAAGGTAATGCTCGATGTATTAATAGCCAAAAATGTAATCATCGAGCGGCTGGCTGCCTCCTTTCCGCCATTCAACTTTTTCAACTGCTCCATCGCTTTTATTCCAAGGGGTGTTGCTGCATTCCCAAGTCCGAATAAATTGGCCATCATATTGGATACAATATATCCTAATGCAGGATGGTCGGGAGGCACTTCGGGAAAAAGCCGCCTCACGAGCGGGCGAAAGGCTTTGGACATTTTATCAAGCAAACCGGATTCTTGGGCAATTCTCATCATGCCGAGCCAAAATACTAATACACTGATCAATCCAATGCACAACGTGACTGCTTGGCCGGCTGTTTCGAAGATGGCTTCATTCACTTTATCCATATTTCCATTCACCATCGCAAACAGCAAGCCAATGATCGTCATTCCTACCCATATATAGTTAACCATTTGATTTCACGCCCATCTGCATCGCAAACAAGTCTTTCCAGTACTGTATCCAACCTTTTTTCTCTGTTTTGACTGGTTCAAAGTAAATCGGAATGGACCGAACTTGACGATGATCAAAATAGACAACAGCCCGACCTACTAATGAAGGCACATTTCGGCCTTTTTTCCAAGCCTTTTTAGGCTTTAGCAATTCATAATTCACTTCTACTTTTTTTTCTTCTTTTTTGGTGAGAGGCAGTACCACTTCTTTCTTTGTGTAAACTCGTCCTTTATAAAAAGAATTTTTTACTTCGTCAATTTTTCCTTTTGGCAAAACTACTTTTGGATCGTAACGATCAAATGCATAGTCAAACATTTTTATATGATCATCCCAATCATTTGGATCATCCAAAGTGACGGCAATTAAATCAAAGTCTCCTTTTTGGGCAGTAGATACAAGCGTCCTTTTCGCTTTTTTGGTATATCCTGTTTTTCCGCCCGTACTATATGGATATTTTTCCGTCAACAGTTTGTTTTTATTTTTCCAGACCCTGTCCCAATCCCCCCTGGGGTCAGGCACTTTGTACACTTTTGTACCTGCAATTTTCCGATAGGTTTTATTTTGCATTGCATATTTCGTTAACAACGCCATATCGTAAGCCGTAGAAAAATGATCATCCGAATCATCAAGACCGTGTGGATTCGAAAAATGAGTGTTTTTCATGCCGATCTCTTTCGCTTTTTGATTCATGAGAAAAACGAATCCTTCTACGCTTCCCCCCACGTGTTCCGCAATCGCAACAGCTGCGTCATTTCCTGATCTAAGCATTAATCCATAAACAAGGTCTTTCAGTTTTATTTTTTCTCCTGGTTGTAAATATAGGGAAGAGCCTTCTGTATGAACGGCACGCTTAGACACTTTGACTGTATCATTTAATTTTCCGGATTCAATTGCCACTATGGCCGTCATGATTTTCGTAATGCTGGCAATCCGCTTAATCTCGTGGGGGTCTTTCTCATATAATATACGGCCGCTGTTTTGATCCATCAAAACGGCGCTTTTAGCGCTGATCGATAGTTTCGCCTCTACCGGCTTGGGCCATAAAGGAACAAGCAGCAAAAGGGAGAAACATATGTAAACCAAACTCCTTTTCATTTCCGCCCTCTCCTTCTGTTGTTTGTACAAGTCTATGCAGAAGAAATCGGCATATGATGAAAAGTTGTCGCCTTCTTCATATCGCAAACGGGAAAAAATCAAGCGTGAGAGGGAATTCCGGCAGCTGTTTTTTCATTGGAACCATTTACGGTAAGGTTTCTTTATTCTTTCACCCATCATAAACAAGTAAAAAGGGCAAAAGTGATTTCATTTTAAAATCACTTTTGCCCTTGCAAAAAATGTTTTGATTTTCAATTTACTATATCGTAAAGGAATTATTCTTCAATTTGTAATGTTTCCTGGAATTTTTCAAAAAATAAATCCGCATCCTGCTGATATTCCTCTTCCTCAGGCTGACGGAGCGGTGGCAATTCGTTTAAATCTTTCAGTCCGAAGTAGTCGAGAAACTCATTTGTAGTGCCGTACAAAATCGGTCTTCCCGGGCTTTCTTTTCTTCCGACTTCTTTTATCAATCCTTTCGATATGAGCGTCTGAATAGGACGCTCCGTTTGGACGCCGCGAATCTCCTCAATCTCTACTTTCGTTATGGGTTGTTTATAAGCGACGATGGCCAGCGTTTCCAGCGCCGCTTGCGACAATGACTGAGGCCGCGCCGTTTCAACCATCTTTTTTAAATAAGGAGCGTTTTCTTTTTTAGTAGCAAGCTGGAACGTATGGGCCCACTCGATGATCTGTAATCCTCGTTGTTCATTGTTTTCATATTCTTGCTTCAGATCATTGACAATGTCCATGGCTTCGAATTCTTCAATTTCCAATACATCCGCGATTTGCTTTAACGTCAATCCTTCGTCTCCGGCAGCAAAAAGCAAACTCTCTAAGATGCTTTTCCAATGAATCAATTCCAATCGTTATGATCCTCCTTTCACTGCCAAGAAAATTTCCGAAAAATTTTCATCCTGCTCCGCCACTATTTCGTTTCTTTTCATCAACTCCAAGATAGCCAAAAACGTCACGACGATCACTTCTTTGCCGGTATCAGAGAATAATTCGGAAAATTTTTGCCGTTTTCCGGTTGAGCGCAGCGTCTTTAAAATTTCATCCATTTTTTCTTCAATCGGAATTTCTTCTCTGGCAATTTTGGCCGAAAGTGGCCGTTTCAGTTTTTTCCTCCGGAGCATTTTGTGATAAGCGGCGATCATATCATATACGGTGACCTGTAAATCTTTCAGCGGAGCCTCCTCTTTGGCATAGGACGATAAGTCTGCCGGAGGTTTCGTGAAGATTTGTCCTCTTTCTGCTTCCTTTTCTTTTAACAGCTTGGCTGCCTCTTTAAATTGTTTATATTCTATCAACTTTGTCACTAGTTCTTCTCGAGGATCTTCCGGTTCCCAATCCTCAATGTCTTCGACGATTTCTTCTTCTTGCTTTGGAAGCAGCATTTTACTCTTTATCGCTAACAGCGTTGCCGCCATGACTAAATATTCGCTGGCTACATCGAGCTCGAGCTCTTTCATCGTATGAATATACAGCATATATTGCTCTGTAATTTCCGCCATTGGAATGTCATAAATATCTATTTCCAGATGCTGGATTAAATGAAGAAGCAAATCTAAAGGCCCTTCAAACCCTTCAACTTTTACATTAATCTGCATATTATCACCAATTCTAAAAAGCAGAAGATATTTCTTCTTTAAGATCATGAGATTGGTACATGCTCCATACCAACATTAATAGTATAGTGGATCCCCTGCTTGTTCTCCAAGTTTTATTTTCATTATACTTTTTCCATCATTCATGTTAAGCTATATTTGAATTGCGAAAAATCAATCTGAGGTGTACCCGAATTGACCTATCCCGTTTCTTACTTATTGTATTTAGCCCATTTTCATCTGGATCATGATTACTTTGAATGTCATGAAATATTAGAAGAATATTGGAAAAATGAAACACAACAAAAACGCGACTCCGTTTGGGTCTTGCTGATTCAAATTGCCGTTTCCTGCTATCACCATCGCCGTGGAAATTTCAAGGGGGCCGGTAAATTGCTGTCGAAGGTCCAAACACAGCTGAAAAAAAATCGAAAAGAACTCTTTCAGCTCGGAATCGATCCGGACCGTCTTTCACATTTACTTTTATCCCGTTATCAAGACATTCTGAATCAGAAAGAGTTTCGGCCGTTTGCTCTCCCATTGAACAATCCCAACGTGAAAAATCAGTATATGCAATTAGCCCGACAATTTTCTATTTCCAACTGGAGTGACATCCGCAATAGAAAGTACATTGTCAACCGACATTCGCTGCGAGATCGTTCCAGTATCATTGAGAACCGTCTGAAGTCACTGGAAAAGCGGCATAATTCCGGTGCTCCCGCATGGAAAAAATGCTGAGCTTCGTTCAAGATCTTTTTTAATCTTTTCAAACTTCTTAAAAATCCGCCATAACGATTTCGGGCGGCAGGCGTAAAAAAAGAGTGCCCAATCTTTGGAACACTCTTTTACCACATTTGATTAAGCATCATCTTCATTTAACTCGCAATTATCGAAGAACGCAGCTGTATACTCGTTGGGTTTCAGCTGCTTATCGCTGTGAAGTTCTTTGAGAGCTTTCAGCATCGCTTTTCCGATTCCTTCTTGACGATAGGAAGGATTGACGCAAATATGTTGAATTTCAGCAATATTTCCTTCTTTTAGTTGAATTCCAACGACTCCGACAATATCTTCTTTATCTTCTTTTTTCCATAAATACAGCTGCCATTGATCATCAGTTTCGTATGTTTTCATGGTTTGCTGTAGCTTTTTAACGTCCTTTTCATTAGGCATGAACGATAACAAGCCCATTGCAATTTTTTCAAAAGACTTTTTATAACGAATAAGCATTCTTAATCCCTCTTAAGTTCGTGTATTTCCGCTACACTCTTTCCATTCATCCAATGACATAGCTGTAACTATATTACTAAAATTTATCGAAGGAATCAACTTATGGTTGCAAAATGGAAATATATGCCTGAACGAATCCGTCGTCTAGCCAAAATAGGCGTAAGATGCTTCTTCCCGTTCTCCACCTCTTCTATCCTTTCATTATGCGTTTTCAACGGAAACAGTTAGCGGTAAGTCTAATTTCACCAAATCTTCATAGCTTTCCCTTTTGATCACAAGACGCGCTTCTCCGTTTTCGACAAATATCACAGCCGGCCGTGGAATTCGATTATAATTGTTGGCCATGGAATAACCATATGCTCCCGTACAAAAAACGGCTAAAATGTCTTTATGGTTCGGTTTTGGAACAGGCAAGTCCCATATCAGCATATCGCCAGACTCGCAGCATTTTCCCGCAACGGATACCGTTTCTTCTACAGGATCATTCATCCGATTGGCAATGACAGCCTCATATTTGGCATCGTAAAGAGCCGGCCGAATATTATCCGACATTCCCCCATCAATGGCCATATATTTCCTCACTTCAGGAATATCCTTCATTGAACCGATTGTATACAATGTCATTCCGGCATCTCCCACAAGAGAACGCCCCGGCTCAATCCAAATTTCCGGCATTGTTAAATGAAGAAGCTCCGTCTGCTGTTTCACTTCGTGGATAATTTCTTCCACATAGCGGGACGGTTCCAGCGGATCATCCTCGCTCGTATATCTTATGCCGAACCCACCGCCTAAATTAAGAACTTCAGGCTGAAACTGATACTTTTCTTTCCATTCCGCCATTTTGGTCAACAATTTTTTGGCCGCCAGCTTAAACCCGGTCGTTTCGAATATTTGTGAACCGATGTGGCAATGAAGACCAAGAACATTTAAATAAGGTGAGCGAAGGGCCATTTTCAGCGCATCTTCGCTTTGTCCGCTGTTTAAATCAAACCCAAATTTGGAATCTTCCTGCCCTGTTAAAATATAGTCATGAGTATGAGCTTCCACTCCAGGCGTCACGCGCAGCAAAACATTTACTTGTTTGTCTTTCTTTTTGCATAATTGCTGCAAGAGTTCAAGTTCATAAAAATTATCAACGACAATGCACCCGATCTCGTAATCAAGCGCCATCTCCAACTCTTCTTCGCTTTTGTTATTGCCATGAAAATGAATTTTTTTACGTGGAAAATCCGCTTTAATAGCCGTGTACAGCTCACCGGCAGAAACAACGTCAAGCGAAAGTCCTTCCTGATCTGCCAGCTGAAGCATGGCGATGGAAGAAAATGCCTTGCTGGCGTAGGCAACCTGAGCCTTAACCCCCAACCGTTCAAATGTATTTTTAAATCCGCGCGCCCTGTTTCGGATCATGGCAACATCATATACATACAGCGGTGTACCGTATGTTTTCGCCAATTCTACCACATCTGCGCCGCCAAATACTAAATGCCCTTTCTCATTAATGGCAGCTGAAGCATGTTCTACCATTTTTATCCCTCATTCCGTCATCCGATTTCTGATATAATCACCGCAAGATTCTGATAAATCTATTGATGAAAACAATCGACAGCCGAACACTGTCGATTGATCTCGTTTCATAAAAAAGATAAATGTAATATAACATATATTTGAAATCAGCTCAACTTCAAGATTACCACTTTGTTCCTCCGGCCTATTTATTACTTGTTTTCATCCTATTCAAAACAGAGTAAATCAATATGGCAGGGAAGTTTTAACTGATTTCGATCATGATGATTTGGTTGGCTGTTTGTATCGATCTTGCGAGCGAACAATGCTCGGACGAATTTTTTCTCCCGGTACAGGACGCCTTACCAACACATTTAACAACGCTTTTGGATGAAAAGGGATAAACGGCCATAAATAAGGTGTATTTAAAGAACGAATACTGGCCAGATAGATGAGAAAAACGGTGCTGCCGATGACAAATCCCGGAACTTTAAAAAGGACTACCATAATGAGGAGAAACATTCGTGCCAACGTATTGGCAATGCTTAATTCATAGCTGGGAGTCGTAAAGGTCCCGATGGCTGCGACGGATACATATAAAATGACTTCCGGAACAAACAGTCCAACTTCCACTGCAATATCACCGATCATCACGGCTGCAATCAGCCCCATAGCCGTTGATAACGGCGTCGGTGTATGAATGGCCGCTATTCTGAAAAATTCGATTCCCATGTCTGCTAAAAAGAGCTGAACCACTACAGGAATATGCGACTTTTTGTGGGGGCCTATATAATCGATTTGATCCGGAAGCAAGGATGGATCTTTCACACATAAATACCAAAGAGGCAACAGAAAGATGGAAATAAAAATGCCGATAAAGCGCGTCCATCGTACAAATGTCCCTACGGCTGCTGCCTCCCGGTATTCCTCGGCATGCTGGACATGATGGAAAAACGTTGCAGGAGTTAAAATAACGCTTGGCGATGTATCCACAATAATCATCACATGCCCTTCCAATAAATGGGCGGAAGCGATATCAGCTCTTTCTGTATAACGAACGAGTGGATATGGGGTATAGCCTTGCTTCAGCAAAAATTCTTCTACTATTTTATCGGCCATGGGCAAGCCGTCGATATTAATGTTTTCAAGCTCCTGCCTGATCACGTTGACTAAGTCGGGATTAGCCACATCTTTAATATATCCAATGGCTACATCCGTTTTGGAACGCTCCCCTATTTTCAATAACTCGAACCGCAATCGTTCATCACGGATTCTCCTTCTTGTTAATGCCGTATTCATAATGATATTTTCCACATAGCCATCACGGGAGCCTCGCACAACTTTTTCGGTGTCCGGCTCTTCCGGCTGTCTGCCGGGATAATGCCGAACATCGACAATAAAGGCCTCTTCTTCCCCTTCCACTAAAATGGCTACAAGCCCGGATAGTACTTGATCCACCATTTCATCAATCGTTTTCACTTTCTGAACCGATTGATTGACAATTCGGTTTTCCACGATTTCTTTTACTCGAATGGTATTTCTTTCTGTATCGTTGAGACGAGTCAAAAACATCAAAATACCTGTAATAAAGGAAGTATCGCATAGACCGTTCACATAATATAGATGAACGTTTTTTCTGATGATTTTTAGTTTCCGAACACCTAGATCAAAGCTAGTGCCCAATCCCACCCTTTCTTTCATCATTTCTTCAAGATGAGAAAGGTCTTTAGGAATGGTGGTTTTCGTATTGAGATCTTGCTTTCCCATTGTTAAACGCTCCCTTCCAATGTATCAACAAAACAAACATATTTTTTATCGCTATAGCCGGGCAAAATACATCCAATGAAACAGCGATCCGGCCACTTTTCCTATCACGATCGCCATTAATAGCCATACGATTTGATCATCAACGCCTATTCTTTTCGCTAAAATCGGCAACACGTTCGTGACTTCTGTCAGCGCAGCCGCAAGCATTCCAATAAAAATCCCGTACATAAGCCCAATTGGAATCAAAAACGCCGGAAAAAAAGAATATGTCACTTTCCATAAACTGATCAAACATCCGAACAATGCTCCAAGCACGATCGCCCATTCATAATAGCTAATCTTATTGACGGTTTTCGTCAGCTGAGTAAGACGCGGCACAATTCCCAGCACACTTAGAAAAGCGACGAATCCTCCTCCGACAGATAAGCCACCAGCAAGCCCGACAAAGGCTGCTATCGCCTCTTTAATCATCTTTCAGTTCCTTCATGCTTTCTTTGTTTTCATGTACAATCATGTATTGGTCTAAATCTTGCTGGTAATTGAACATTTCGACTTCCAAAGGGCTCGGTTCTTCGTTAATCCGTTTTTGAAAGACATGATTGAAGAATAAAATCATTCCCACACCTAAACCAAGCGAGTACGGAATTTGGAAAATCAGCGGATTTTGATCCTCTTTTCCCGTGATAATTCGATACAGCTCCCTATGAACTTTTCCCATGCTCACATCTTCATGAAAGTTCATAATGGTAAAAGCCGCTCCGATAAATAACAGCAGCCAGACGCTGATAAACAAGAGCGGGGAAGCTTTCTTTTTCTTATAAATCACTTCTACAATCGTCTGAGCCGGCCCGATGGTCTGAACATCTGCCTGTGGAAATACTTTCAAAACTTGATCAATTACCTTGATGACATCGATAATAATAAAATTTTTATCCTCTTTTCTAATCTGATAAATGGGCAAGTTTTGCAAAGTGTTCAAATACGGTTCTGGAGCAATAATTTGAGCAAGATCTTTTAATAATAGTTTTTGCAACTCGGGACATTGTAGCTTGTTTCTCATCCGAATGTAGATTGTTTTTTCCATAGTTTTACCACTTCCTGAGCGATCAGTTTGTTTCTGTTCATAGTATGGGCCGTTTTGGTTATTTTTTTCAATCCAATAACTGTCAGTCATCCTAAACATATGGTATCCATCCATTGGCAAAAGCCCATGGAATTTGATGCAAGATAGGAAATCAACCATTTTGAACAAAAAAAAGCACATGAATCGTTATGATTGATTCATGTGCGTTCTCATTTGAATTAAAATCTTTTTCTCAAGCCTTGACACTTGCACTTGAGATATTCCCAGCCTTTCAGCCACTTCAGATTGCGTCTGATCTTTATAATAGCGCAAATAGACAATCAGCCTTTCCCGTTCATCCAATTCACGGATCGCCTCTTTTAGCGCCATTTTATCAAACCATTGCTCATCATTTTGATCGGCGATTTGATCCAGCAAGGTAATAGGATCACCGTCATTTTCATACACTGTTTCATGAATAGAGGTAGGCATTTTGCTAGCTTCTTGCGCCATAATGATTTCTTCCGGCGAAAGATCTAATTGCGCTGCCAATTCGTTGATTGTAGGAGCCCGCCCCAAACGTTTCGTTAATTCATCCTTTGCTTTGCGTACTCTGTTTCCCATTTCTTTCAAGGAACGGCTCACTTTTACTGTACCGTCATCTCTTATAAACCTTTGTATTTCCCCGATGATCATGGGGACCGCATAAGTCGAAAACTTCACATCGTATGTCAAATCAAATTTATCTACAGATTTTAATAATCCGATACAGCCAATTTGAAACAAATCATCCGGTTCATATCCCCTGTTTAAAAAACGCTGTACAACAGACCAGACTAGCCGCATATTTTTTTGGACAAGGAGCTCTCTTGCCTCTTGATTGCCTTGCTGGCTCTTTTGGATCAAATCTTTCACTTCATGATCTTTTAAGATGGATGGTTTACCTTTATCCTTTTTCAATTCCACGTCCATAGGCACGACTCCTTAGTTACACAATGCTTTACTGTTGGCGATGTGTTTGGTCAATCGAATCGTGGTGCCTTTTCCAGGTTGTGAGATCACTTCGACTTCATCCATAAAATTTTCCATAATCGTAAAGCCCATGCCTGAGCGTTCCAATTCAGGCTTTGTTGTAAACAAAGGTTGGCGAGCTTCTTCGATATTGGCTATCCCAATCCCTTCGTCCCGTATGACCATGTCGACGACGCCATCTTCAATGGCGACAGAAATATAGATGATTCCTGCAGGATTGTTTTCATATCCATGAATGATGGCATTCGTCACAGCTTCTGACACGACCGTTTTGATTTCCGTCAATTCATCCATCGTCGGATCCAGCTGTGCAATAAAAGCAGCCACCGTCACTCGAGCAAATGATTCATTTTCGCTAATAGCACTAAATTGCAAACTCATTTCATTTCGCATTCTACGCTACCCCCAATCTTACCAAAGCGCCTGTCTCTGATTGTTCCAATCGAATGATTTTGAACAGTCCCGACATTTCAAACAGCCGCTTGACAGATGGAGATATGGCGCAAACGACCATCTCACCATGTTTTTGCTGAATTTGCTTATATCTGCCTAATATGACACCGAGTCCGGAGCTGTCCATAAAGGACAAATGCTCCAAATTCAAAACAATATGACGAATATCGTATGCTTCGATGGTTTCTGACGCCTGTTTTCTCAATGATTCAGCCGTGTGGTGGTCCAATTCGCCGCTTAATCGAATGCAGAGCACATCCGTTTTCACTTCCATATCAATCGCAAGACTCACAGCGTTTTCCTCCTTTAATCCTTTGCTAGTGAGTCAATTCGACTTATGAATCATGGAATCCTTCTCCATGACAAAAATAGTATCTATTCGCCAGAACCAGTGGATTTTATACAAAAACCTCCATCTTCTAAATCAAAGGTTCTATTCCTCTGCCTTTGTGAATAAGTTAAACGCTTTCTTGTAATATTGCCACCAGCCGGCTTTTGCTACATTCTCTTCGCTGATCAACGGCGTTTTGGACAAAATTTTTCCATCTTTTTTCAAAACGAGTTCACCAATTTTGTCGCCTTTATGAACAGGTGCCTTTATATCTTTTTTCAGATGTATATCCCTCTGCAGCTTATTCAATGCCTCGCCTTTTTTAATAAGAACCGAGACGCTTTCAGCCGTTTTGGCGTCAATTTTGGATTTTTTACCTTTGGAAATTTTGACTTGCCCCAACGTTTCTCCCTGTCCGTAAATCGGGGAAGTTTCATAGCGCGCAAAGGCATAATCCAGCATTTTGGAAATTTGTGTATTTCTTGATTTTGGAGTAGGTGCACCAAATACGACTGCGATGACACGCATATTATTTTTTTTCGCTGTAGCAGTTAAACAGTATTTCGCATCGTTCGTAAAACCGGTTTTCAAACCGTCTACTCCCGGATAATGTTTGACTAGCTTATTCGTATTGACGAGCCAAAATTTTTTATCGGTGTTTTCACGGAGATAGGATTCATAAAGCCCAGTATATTTTGTAATTTGTGGGTACTTTAACAGCTCTTTTGCCATCAAAGCCATATCGTAAGCAGAACTGTAATGGCCTTTTGCCGGAAGCCCAGTCGGATTTTGAAACTTGGTATCTTTCAATCCCAACTCCTTGGCTTTTTTGTTCATCATTTTCACAAATTCTTCTTCGCTCCCCGCAATATGCTCTGCCATTGCAATAGAGGCATCATTTGCAGATCCCACCGCGATGGCCTTTAGCATTTCTTTCACCGTCATCTCTTCACCAGGCTCCAAGAAGACTTGTGACCCCCCATGGAAGCCGCTTTTTCGCTTGCTCTTACTTTATCATTCCAATGAAGGCGCCCTTCTTGTATAGCTTCCATAATGAGAATCATCGTCATAATTTTGGTCATAGATGCCGGAGGAAGCCGTTCATGGCTGTTTTTGTCATAAAGAACCGCTCCTGTATCTCTTTCAATTAAAACAGCGGATTTCGCTTCATCAGCAAGTTCCGATTTTGATCCATCCTTTTGCTTTTCTTCTGCAAAAGCAAGTGATGACATAGATGATATCCATAGGAACAAAGCCGCGAAGACGATCAAGAATCGTTTCATTTTTCTACCCTCCATTTGTTTTGTAAGCTATCTAAACCCATCTTTTCCAGTTTCATAAAATTTATGCAAAGTTTTCCTGAAATAAATAAAAAGAAAAGACCGACCTCTCCGCATCCCAGACAGATCTGTCTATTGAGGAATTGGGAGAAGCCAGCCTCATAAAAGCGATGCTAGCCGTTTTTATTTTGAAATGACTTCGTATATTAACGTCGGTGCCGTCACTTTTTCTTTGGAAATCTTGATGCTTTCATATAACTTTTCTTTTACATCTTCAACATCTTCGCGATTGCTGTATATGGTGACGATCGATTCGCCTTTTTTGACTTCGTCGCCGATTTTTTTCTTCAGTACAAGACCCACTGCCAGATCGATTGTCGATTCTTTTGTGGCTCTTCCTGCCCCCAGCCACATTGCTGCCGTTCCAATGCTGTCCGCTTCCATCTCTGCTATATAACCGTCTTCCTTAGCAGGCAAGTCGATTTGGTACTTTGCCTGCGGCAGTTTATTCGGTTGATCCACTACAGAAGCATCGCCTCCTTGGGCAGCCAAGAAAGTTCTGAACGTTTGCAATGCTGATCCATTTTGAATGGATGTAAGCAGTTTCTCACGCGCTTCTTCCAGCGTATTTGCTTGTTCTGCCAGCAAGACCATGTAACTGCCTAAAGTTAAACAAAGTTCGGTTAAATCTTTCGGTCCTTCCCCTTTTAATGTATCCATCGCCTCTTTTACTTCCAATGCGTTGCCGATCGCATAGCCAAGGGGCTGACTCATATCCGAAATGATGGCCATCGTCTTACGTCCAACTTGATTGCCGATGCGAACCATCGCTTCCGCAAGCTGACGCGCCTCTTCCCTTGTTTTCATAAAGGCACCCGCCCCGGTTTTGACATCCAGTACAATGGCATCGGCACCTGCGGCGATTTTTTTGCTCATAATGGAACTGGCTATCAGCGGGATACTGTCTACCGTAGCCGTTACATCTCGGAGAGCATATAATTTTTTATCTGCAGGCGTTAAGTTCCCGCTTTGCCCAATAACAGCCAATTTATTTCGGTTTACGAGTTCTATAAATTCTTGATTGTCAATTTCTACGTGAAAACCTGGTACAGACTCTAGTTTATCAATGGTGCCGCCGGTGTGGCCCAAACCGCGCCCACTCATTTTAGCAACCGGTACGCCAACCGAAGCCACAAGCGGTCCAAGTACAAGCGTCGTCGTATCGCCCACTCCTCCAGTAGAGTGTTTATCGACCTTGATTCCGTGAATCGCCGATAAATCGATTTGATCACCGGAACGCACCATCGCCATCGTCAAATCTGCACGCTCTCTTTCTGTCATTCCCTGAAAAAATATGGCCATTAACAACGAGCTTACTTGATAATCCGGAATTTCTCCTTTTGTATAGCCGTTAATAAAAAATTGAATTTCTTCTGTAGTAAGCTCATTTCCGTTTCTCTTTTTTTCAATAATATCTACCATTCTCATCTGTTCTCACCGCTTTTGAAAGATTTCAATGTTATTTTATACTTCGTTCCATCCATCGCTTTTTCATGCTTTTCCTGATGAAATTGCCGTACAATACCCTTTCATGAGGGCAGAACCATTTGATCCTGTTCATTCATTTTAAATAGGGTAAAAAGCTTTCCCCATGCTCCGGCATACGGACTTGGAAATTATCCGCCACAGTTGCCCCGACGTCTGCGAACGTTTTTCTGATCGGCAGCTCGTTTCCTCCATGAAAACGTTTGGAGTAAACGAGCAACGGCACAAATTCGCGTGTATGATCCGTTCCGTGGTGAATTGGATCATTGCCGTGGTCCGCTGTGATAATCAACAAGTCTTCATCCGTCATTTTGTCGAATACTTCAGGCAATCTGGCATCAAATTCTTCAAGTGCTTTCCCGTATCCGATCGGATCCCTGCGATGACCGTATAAAGCATCAAAGTCTACCAAGTTGATAAAACTCAAACCGGTAAAATCTTGATCAAAGACCGAAATGAATTTATCCATTCCATCCATATTGGATTTGGTCCGAATGGCTTCGGTCACCCCTTCGCCATTATAAATATCAGAAATTTTCCCAATCGCGATGACATCGAAGCCGCTGTCTTTCAATTCATTCATAACAGTACGGCCAAATGGCTTTAACGCATAGTCATGGCGATTGGACGTTCTAGTAAAATGGCCCGGTTCACCGATGAATGGGCGTGCAATCACCCGTCCCACTTTATATTTTTCATCTAACGTCAACTCTCGGGCAATTTCGCAAATTTTATATAACTCATCCAACGGTACAATCTCTTCATGGGCGGCAATTTGTAAAACCGGATCTGCAGACGTATAAACAATCAAAGCCCCGGTTTCCATATGTTCTTTTCCCAGTTCTTCTATAATGGCCGTACCGCTAGCCGGTTTGTTTCCAATCACTTTCCGACCTGTTTTTTCTTCCAATTGGCGAATTAATTCCTCGGGAAATCCATTCGGAAATACCTTAAAAGGCTTGTCAACTTGGAGCCCCATGATTTCCCAATGCCCTGTCATCGTATCTTTTCCTTTTGATGCTTCTTGCATCTTTGTATAATAAGCCAGCGGTTTTTCTGCTTTTGGAATTCCTTTTAACGGTCTTATATTACTTAAGCCCAACTTCGCCATATTCGGCATGTTCAAGCCATTCATACGCTCTGCGATGTGTCCAAGCGTATCTGCGCCTTTATCGTTAAATTTTTCAGCATCGGGAGCTTCCCCTATTCCTACAGAATCCATCACGATTAAATGAACACGTTTATATGTACCTTTTTCCACCTGTACAACCTCCTTATCCATCGATGTCATGACTTGATCGAAAACCGGTCGATCAGGTTTCCACCCGCTTTAATCAATCGATTTCGGATCAAGAGCCCCCTTTTTAAAACGATTTCATTTCTTTATCCAGCAGTTTCTTCCTCATTTTCATAAAGACCGGCTTCCTCGGTTTCTCTTCATTGCCACCAAGTCTACTTACATTTTAACCTATGCCCGTTTTCAAAAACAACTTGTAATGGAGGTTGACCGGTTATTTACGCTCTCGGATGGAATTTGGAATACACTTCCCGCAAACGCGTTTTGGTGACATGGGTATAGATTTGAGTAGTGGAAATATCCGCATGCCCCAGCATTTCCTGTACAGCTCTTAAATCGGCTCCGTTTTCCAGCAAATGAGTGGCAAAAGAGTGCCTTAGCGTATGGGGGGTTAATTCTTTTTCAATATTCGCTTTTTTGGCCAGACCTTTTAAAATTTTCCAAAACCCTTGCCTTGTCAGCCTGTTTCCATGATGATTCAAAAATAAGGCATCTGTCCGATATTTTTTTGATTGCATATTCGGACGGCCGTATTGCAAATATTGATCCAGTACATGAAGAGCCGTTTTTCCGACCGGAATAATTCTTTCTTTATTTCCCTTTCCAATGCAGCGCAAAAATCCCATTGTGAGATGAAGGTCGTCTAAATTCAAATTTACCAGCTCGCTCACGCGTATCCCGGTAGCATAAAGCAGCTCCAGCATGGCCGCGTCTCTCAATCCCGAGGGCTTAGATCTATCCGGAGCCTCTAGAAGCGCCTCTACTTCTGACAATGTCAGCACTTTCGGCAGGGAACGTTCAAGATGAGGGGATTCTATATGAACAGAAGGATCTTGATCCGCCATTTTTTCTCTTAATAAAAATTGATGAAAGGAGCGAAGAGAAGCAACATGCCTTGCCAATGTTTTGGCGGATTTCCCTTCTTTTCTCAAGTGGTTAAGAAATTGAATGATATGAATTCTAGTGATCTGATTCACATCGGTGATTTGCTCCACCGTTTGCAAGTAATGCAAATAGCTTTTCAAATCCCGTTCATAAGAAACGATTGTGTTTTTGGCCAATCCTTTTTCCACAATTAAAAAGTGAAGAAAATCTTGTAAATAGTCATTCACAGCCCATTACTCCCCATCATGATAAAAAAGTAGCAATCGATCTTGCCAATGAACATGATTATCTTCCACGGATTGAAAAACTTTGACCGCGGAACCTTTTGGCTTTTCGTATCGATGATTCGTTTGATACTCTTGACTTATCCATATAATACCATAGTAAAAGAAAATCGTGCATCCTGTAAAAAGTAGAAACACTTTAATTGTCTGCCAAATCGTTCGAAACATTCACATGCCTCCCGGACCATAGCTTGTCTCGCCAAAAAACAAATCGTTTTTATTACAGGCTATGACGATTTTACGGAGGTTTATACATCATTCTTGAAATTTTATGGAGAAAATAAAAAAACCTTCCAAATAATGAAGGTTTTTAGTTGGCATGCTGTTTTTCACGATTTTCTTTTTCCGCTTTTTCTTGGCAACGATGGCAAATGCCGTGAAAAGTAAGCCTATGGTCTTTAATCTTAAATTTCCAGCGTTTTTCAACGATCGCTTCTACTTCTTCCAGTAAATCTTCTTGGATTTCATCCACTGCTCCACATTCAATACAGACAAGGTGATGATGGAAATGGGCTGCCCCTTCTTGCCGAAGATCGTATCGGGAGACGCCATCGCCAAAATTGATTTTGTCTACCACTTTTAATTCCGTTAAAAGTTCCAGCGTTCGGTAAACAGTCGCAAGCCCTATTTCTGGTGATTTTTCTTTCACTAGGAGGTAAACATCTTCAGCGCTTAAATGGTCGGCTTCATTTTCCAATAGCACCCGAACCGTCGCTTCCCGCTGTGGTGTTAGTTTATAACTTGCGGAATGTAATTGTTTTTTGATTCGTTCAATTCGGCTTTCCATTTATGTTTTCCCTCCCTAGCCGATGTCTTTCTTATTATAACAAAAAGGGAGGAATAAGCAAAATAAAATCATTTTCATGAGTCAGTCAAGACTTTGTGGGAATTTTTTTGGTTCGCTGAAAATAGATGTAAGTCATAGGTTAGCGAACCATTTTTTTGAATTTCATCCGTAAGCGCTTTCGGACTCTCATCCCTTGCCATGACAGACGAATATGTATACCTTTTTTTACCATCCCTTGAATTCAGACAGGGCATGATAGATCGGAGTCCCGGACGATTGCTGTAAATATGGCACGTTATTCCGCGTTACCTCTGGAAGAAGACGGCGGATGCGTTGTTTCGCCTTGTTCACGATCGTCTGTTTGGTAGATGCCGTTTCCTCCGCCGGATGCGACGATTCTTCTCCTAAACGATGTCCGAAAAGACGAATCCCATCCATCCGGGCAATCATTGCCTTGAAAAACGCCCTGAGTCCCTTGTCTGTCCAACTGCGGCGGTATTTCACCCGATACGCCAGCTGGCTCATCACGCTTTCAGCCCTCCCCATCGGATACATGCCCGTTGTGTCCACTCCTTGCTCCTTCAGCCATTCCCGGTAATCACGGATGCATCCCGGCATCGATTCGATCCGGTGGATCAAGGCAGCCAGCTGTTGTTCTTTCGCTTCGTCCCCCAGCGTGCCGAGGGCGCTGTTCAGTTCCACAAGCAGCTTCTCTTCATCCTGCTTCGCCAGCTTTTGCCGAATCGCCTGCCACCGTGGATGGCCCGAGAGGCATTGGCGCAACTCACGCGCCACGTGGAATCGATCCAATTGGAAGCAGACCCGTCCTTTGAAATACTCCCGGCACGCGGTAATCCATGGAGCGCCGTCCCCGTTGATGACAAGAAGATCCCGACACGGATCATAGGCATATTCGTTCATCAAAAATTCCTCGAAGCCTTCCCACACCTCCCCCTTGCCTTCATGGACGTAATGGCGCTGATTCACGAATTCGATCCGTGAGCCGTTGCGCTTCCATCCTTCGTGAACGGTCAGGATTTTGTCTTCCTTGGCCCGTTTTCCCTTCCCTTGGAGAGAGACAAACAGTCCATCGGCCTCCACAAACAGCACCCGTCCATATCGCTGGTCAACCGGGCAGTGCAGCGGAACTTCAGCCTCGAGCACCAACTGGCGGATCGTCTCATGGCTCATCACCGGATACCCGACCATCTGGGCAAGCGTATGAGCCGCTTTGCGATAGGAAGAGCACTCCACAGCCAATCCCATCGCCGTTTCTTCTAGACAAGGGCTGATTGACTGCGATCCATCAAACGCTAAAAAGGAATCAAGCAAAAACGTGTAACGGTTTTGTTCTCGGTCTAAATAGTAGTTTCGCTCAAAGGTAACTTCGCCAAACAAGGTTTGAATCGTGGTGCGTCGTTTGTCTTTCAAGTGGTACCGGCGCTTGTCCCGGGTTTCCGCCAATTGTCGGTCGATGTCCTCCAACAGAGCCGTAAACAGCTCGGTGAAGGCGTTTTGCAAGGCTCGAAACAAATCAAGTTCGATCTCTTTCCATGTCAACGAATTTGTGGTAAGATGTTGTTGAATATTCATGGGACTCTCTCCTCCTGTTTGATGGTGTGAACAATGATCATCTTACCAGGGAGAGAGTCCTTTTTTCATGTTTCCTGCTTGGGATCCTACCGCACTTTGCTTGGTGGCCCCGATGAGGGGGATTGCGAACCTACGTTCCCAACCCCCTCATCGGGGAATTCTAAGAATTTCTCCCACAAACATTTTACTCACACCATTTTCATTTGATAGCAAAAGATATTCTTTTTTAATAATCATTATTTTAATACCATTTTCATTAAGCTAGGCGATAAGTAAGCTTCGACACTTGCCGCGATGGTCACGATCCCAACCGCAATGATAAAATAGATCACATATCGCGAAAACATCGGCAAAATAGGAAAATGCCCTGACTGATGGACGAAGATTTTTTTGATCAATTGCAAAGAAAACGCGACAGCGGATGCCGCTATTAAAATAAAAGCGGGTATGATAAACAAATTTTGAGGAAGCACCGCCGCAATACTAACTAAGAATCCCTTCCAGCCCATCTGATTCACTAAGAAACCGACGGAAAAGCCGACGACAATTCCTTTCATAAACAAGAATATAAAAATCAACGGCAAGCCGATAATGGAAATGCCAAGCACCCATATAAGCCCTAAATATTTTAAATTATGCCAAAAACTTTGCTGAAAAAGGTCTTCGCTCGCAGCGATATTTCCTTTGGAAACTTGTCCAAAAAACCGCTGCAAATAATAAAACAAATCTTCTTTTTGGACGTACGAAAGGCTGTTGACAATCACCGCGCCAAATACGATCCCCATCAGAAAAAGCGTCATGATAAACAAATAAATTGAGGAATTGGCTTGTACATGTTGAACGATAGAATGGGACGTGGTCTTTTTCTGCATATGTTTTCCTCCTAAATTTAGTTACTACACTGTATGCTGTCCCATTCTGTTTTATACCCCAAAAGCGTCCTGAGTCATCAGAAGCTAAAAAACGTCCGACGACGTCCATATCTTTAAGAAAAAGTTTAAAAAGAAGCTCACCTAACTTTCGGCCAGCTTCTCGATGGTGTTTGCTTTTTTATTATTTCTTTTGGAAGATTCGCGATAGGTTCAGAGACGATGGCCTTTTTTTAATTTCAAATACTGTATCGCATAAACCGTTTTCGCATCTGCTATTTTGTTTTCTTTTATATATTGTTCTGCTTCCTCCAAAGTCATTTCCATCAATTCCACAAATTCATCTTCATCAGCGGCTTTGGCATTCTCTTTTTTGCTTAATCCTTCTGCCAAATACAGATGAACGATTTCATTTGCAAATCCCGGTGACGTGTAGAATGAAATAATATGGGTTAATTTTTCGCATACATAGCCGGTCTCTTCTTCCAATTCCCGGTGAGCAGTTTGTTCCGGGTCTTCCCCCGGTTCCAGTTTTCCCGCCGGAATTTCCACAAGCGTCCGTTCCAACGGCTTTCGGTATTGTTCCACCATCACAATCTTTCCATCTTGTGTAATAGGAAGGATGGCTACGGCTCCGGGATGCTTGACAATTTCCCGCTTCGATCGTTTTCCATCCGGCAGTTCCACTTCGTCTACTTGAACTTTAATAATCTTTCCTTCAAAAATGGGTTCCGTTGACAATGTTTTTTCTTCCAAACGCGACATTTTCACCACTCCTCTTTTCATGGACCCCTTTGTTCTATTCTGCTTTTCCCATCATAAAGTGTACCATAAAGCGATTACCGATCTGTGGTGTTTTCTTGATATCGGCTAAAAATCGGAAACTTTCCAAAATGACATCACTATGGAAACAAACACATTTCTCTAAATAAACAAAAACGGTGTGGAGGATTTGGCTGCTGCTGTTCCACATTTTGCGGAAATAAGCGGTACCGGGAGGATAGAAAATGAGAGTGTACATAGGAGAAGAAAGACTCATACTGACAGGAAAAGCGCGGGAAATTTGCTCTATGCTAAAACAATACGCCAAACATCATATATGGGTAACAGAATTGCTGAAAAAGCGACTCTAAAAAGAACATTGTCTTCTCTTTTCTCGATTCGATATTATAAAAGAAAAAGGTGGTGTTATATACCATGGAAAAAAGACAGCTGGGCCGTTCCGCTCTTATGGTCAGCAAATTAGGGCTGGGATGCATGTCTTTAGGCACCGATGCAAAACAAGCAAGAACGATTATAGAAGCAGCTCTTGATGAAGGAGTCAATTATTTTGACACGGCCGATTTATATGATTACGGCGAAAACGAAAAAATAGTCGGACAAACGTTAAAAAGTGTGCGAGATCAAGTGATCATCGCAACAAAAGTGGGAAACCGCTGGAATGATAAAAAAGACAGCTGGCATTGGGACCCCAGCAAATCTTATATAAAAGAAGCAGTGAAAGACAGCCTTCGCCGTTTAGGCACCGATTATATCGACCTTTATCAATTGCACGGAGGAACGATCGACGATCCGATAGAAGAGACCATTGAAGCTTTTGAGGAGCTGAAAGCAGAAGGAATCATCCGGCATTACGGCATTTCCTCCATCCGTCCGAATGTGATTCGCGCATACGTCAAACACTCTGACATTGTCAGCGTCATGATGCAATACAATCTTTTAGACCGGAGACCGGAAGAAGAAGCTCTTCCGCTTCTGCACGAACATCAAATCAGCGTCGTCACGCGCGGCCCTGTTGCCAAAGGACTGCTGAGCACACGCTGGCGCGAAAAAGCAGATGACTCCGGATACTTAAATTATTCCTATCCGGAATTGAAAAACCTCCTATCGTCAATCGAAGACTATTTTCAAAACACTCGGACTCTAACGGAGGTTGCTCTTCAATTCAACTTATCCCATCCCGCAGTGGCTGCTGTCGTTGTCGGAGCCAGCTCTGTTGAACAACTGAAAGAAAATGTTCGGGCTGTTAATCGTCCGCCGCTTTCTGAAGAAGAATACTCTTTCTTAAAAAAGATGACCAAAACTGACCTGTACGAACAGCACCGCTAAACCTCAAGGGGAGGCGTGGAAGATTTTTGCGCGGCCTCTCTTTAATCCCTTTCAATATCCTGATTTGATTCATGTTATGTACTTTTCAGCAAGAAAGGAAGCAACGGCCAATCTCGCAGATTCCCGCTTCCTTTCCGTTGAGGAATGATCGGCCTGCCAGCCGTGTGCAGGCAGGAATTTTATTTAAAATTCTTCCAATCTAATCGGCTTTCATTCAGCAATTCTTCAAAACTTTTATTTTTTTCTCTTCTTTTTCTTTCTTCGCGCTTTTTTTCTACTTCTGCTTTTTTCTTCATTTCTTCCTGCTTTTCAAGTTCTTTTTGCGTCATCTTTAGCTGCTTTAATATTTCTTCATTGAGAGCGTCTTTTAATGTTAGCTGGGATTCTTGATCGACTTTCTTTTCCTTTGCCTTTCTCATGACGAACTTCCTTTCTTCTGTTCTTTCTTTCATCATACCGAATTCGGCTTTCAAACAAAAGATTTTCACTTTGCTATATCGATTTTCTTTCCCCGACAGCATCACTTCCGGCAGTGCAGGGAATCTGCTATACTTAGTTCAACCTTAGGGAGGGATGAAAAATGAAGAAATGGAAATCGGGATTAACTGCTTGTTTGGCTGCGGCTGCAGGTGTTGGATATTATTTTTCCAATCGCCTTTTATACATAAAGAAAAAGGATGATCCGTTCATTTTAAAACGGGAAATGGATGCAAAACAGTTTCACCCTGAGGAATTTAATCGGCTGCCAAAAGAAGAGTTTTGGATTTCGTCGCCATTTGGTTATTCGTTAAAAGCAGTCTTGATCCGCCCGTATCCTCATAAAAAATTTATGATCTTTTGCCACGGTGTGACAGAAAATAAAATCAGTTCAATCAAATATTTGAATTTATTTTTAAAACTTGGTTTCAACGGCATGATTTACGACCACCGCCGCCATGGAGAATCGGGCGGCAAAACGACTAGCTATGGATTTTATGAAAAGCATGATTTAAAAGCCGTAGTAGATGAGCTGATCAAGCGGGAAGGCGACGGCGTCTATTTCGGGATCCACGGCGAATCGATGGGCGCCGCGACCGCGCTTTTATACGCAGGCGAGATTGAAGACCGCGCCGATTTTTATATCGCTGACTGCCCTTTCTCTGATTTTCGCAAACAAATCGCCCGCCAAATGAAACAAGAATTAGGATTTGCCCCTAAGCCCCTTGTTCAACTTGCGGAATGGTTGGTATTATGGCGGGATGGTTTTTCTTTAAAATCGATTTCTCCCCTTGCCGCGGTCAGTGCTATTCGCCATCCGGTCTTATTTATCCATAGCGAAGAAGACGATTATATTCTTCCGGATATGTCAAAAGAATTATATGAACGGAAAAAAGGGCCTAAAAAATTGTATTTGGCTAAAAAAGGAGCCCACGCCCGTTCCTATCTCGAAAATCCGGAAGAATATGAAAATGTGGTCCGGGAGTTTTTGCACGATACTGTCGGCCTCCCGCTTTAACTCTTTCATCTTGACTGCAAGACCCTCTTTTCCCGTTAATCTCGACCTGTCTTATCCACAAACGTCATCCAACCATTTAAAATCTCGTTCGCACTTTTTAATTGAAATGTGCCGTTTGGATTCCAATCAAGCGTTAAGCAATCATCAAAAAAGAGTTTTTTGGATTTTTCCACTAAAATAGGATATTTATTGGTTTCGACTACTTCATCTTCTTGATTCTTGGAATCGACCAGCCATAAAACGGGCACACCGTCGACAGAGCAGCCGCATCCTTCTGTGTCATAATGCAATTTGATGTAACTGGATGGTGTTTTCATTTTTTGTTTTAAAGCTTCTGCAGCTTTTTCCGTTATGGTGATGTTCATCGTTTTTTCCCCTTTCTTTCAAGTGGAGGCGTGCTCCCGTTTCGGATCCATTCAACCTCCGCTTTCAACTCATTTGCAAAATGATCTTTCACGAAAATCCATAACCGTTTTCTGCTGAAAGAGCATTTGGATGGAGGACTTCTCTTATCAGTATATATCAATAATCGTATTGAGTGGGATAGAGTGAACTTTTCCGATGTGATCTGCCAAATGAAGGGTTTGTTCCTGTTCGTTGCAGGAATGGATTATACCGGTTATTTGTTGATAGCGGCGGTGAGAGTAATAGGTGATCGTAACAGTATGATGAAATTCCATCGCTTCAAGCAGCGCCTCGTTTAAAAATTCAAGCTGCTGCTCATCCAGTTCTTTCTGCGGTTCCGCTTGATCTTCTTTTACCCATTGGCGCAGCATTTCCACATGTTCAGGAAGCATCATGGATGTCCATTTTATATTTCCTCTGTCCTTGATCATGACAACCCCTTCTTTCTATATTTTGTGTCCGCCCATTAATCGAGCGCGCCTTCTTGATGTTCCTGCTTTGGTATAAGAAACGGCCCTAAGCAAAATATGGGATCCGTATTTCCGACGCAAGCGGTCGACGACATAGCCCAGCTGTTTTTGTCGCCAACGATTTGGTTCAAATAAACTTAATTGTAATTCGCCGTCATCGGACAAATGAGAGAGTGAAACAGAAATTTGCCTTACGGTCTGGCCGTTGTAATGTTCGCGGAATAATGCCAAGCACGTTTCGTACAGTTCCATTGTGGAATTCGTCGGCTCTTCCCTCGTCCGGGAACGGGCAAAGCCTCCTCCGTTTTCTTTATGGCTAAACCCAATGCTAAGACTGATCGTTTTTCCGACTTTTTTATGTTCCCTTGCTCTTCTGGCTACTTCTTCACACATCTCCAACAATACGTGTTGAATGTCTTCTTCTCTTGTATAATCTTTCAGCAAAATTTGACTGTTTCCGAAACTTTTCTGATTTTCAGAAACAAGAGCGCCAATATGGGACAAATCAATTCCCCAAGCATGGTAGTAAAGCTGAACTCCCATGATGCCAAATTTGGCTTTCAGTACATCTAATGGGTAGTTCGCCAGCTGTCCGACCGTAAAGATGCCCATGCGATTGAGCGTTTTCTCCAGTCGTTTTCCGATTCCCCACATACTGCTCAAAGGAGAAACCGGCCACAATTTTTCGGGAACATCCTCATATGTCCATCTGGCAATTCCCGTTTTTTTCGCTTCCAAATCCAAAGCCAGCTTTGACAAAAGCATATTGGATCCGATTCCAATCGCAGCAGGCAATTGAAACTCCCTTTCAAGATCATCCTTTATTTTTCTGGCGATCGTCTCGCTGTCTCCCCACAAATGAAAAGCTCCATCCACTTTTACAAAACTTTCGTCCACGCTATACGTTTGAATGGATTCTTTCGGAACGTATCGATTAAAGACTTTCGTAATTTCCGTTGAAATGCGTAAATACGTTTCCATATTCGGCTCAACCAGCACAATCCTCGGATCATCCGGAATTTCAAACAACCTGGAACCGGTGCGGATGCCAAATTCTTTTTTCAGTTTTGGAGAAGCAGCCAGAACGAGGCTTCCCTTCCTTTCTTTATCGCTAATGACCGCCAAGTAGCACTCCAGCGGATTCAAGCCGTGCATGACAGCCGCACAGCTGGCATAGAAGCTTTTAATATCGATACAAAGAATATTTTCCTTTGGAAGCGCCAAATCATTCATTCGCTTTTGCCACCCCTTTGTTAGCGAACGTTTGTTCTAATATATTCTTTATTCTAGGGGAATATACGTTCTGCATCAATTTATTTTCAATGGAAAACCACTTAATAATTGCCAAATTCGGTTTATAATAATCAAAGGAATTGATCCGTCGGATACGGGATAAAGGCAGGTGATAGATAGATGGAAAAGATGATTATCCTTATGATTCAAAAAAAACTGCAGCAATATAAAAGTCCGGAATTGACCGATAAGGAACTGAAAGATCTTGCAAAAGAAGTGATGATCAGGCAGAAATCCGAGAAAGGAGAACTGCATGAAATCACGGAAGATGTGGTTTACGAATATATAACCAAGTAAAAAGCGATCCTCCCCTAATTCAAGAGGCTTTCAACCGCAATCCGCTTCTAATATTTTCAAAAAGAAAAAGGCAGCCCTTTCTAGAGCCAGCCTTTGAAGAAACTATTTTTTAAAAAATGCGTTTTTGCCAACCTTTTCTACAAGCCGAGGAAACAGCGTATAAAAAACGCTTCCGGCGTTCATCCATCTTGGAAGATTAATTTCGCGGGTATTCGTGAGCATGGCAGCCACCACTTTTTCGGCCACTTTTTCCGGCTTCAACATAAAGCGTTGGATATTTTGCACATAAGTGCCGGAACGATCAGCAATTTCAAAAAAGTTGGTCGCAATCGGCCCGGGGTTAACCGTTGTCACAAAGACGCCGTATGTAGAAAGCTCCATTCGCAAACTGTTGGAAAACCCTAGAACGGCATGTTTTGTCGCCGCGTAAATGCTCGATTTGGGCGTTGCGATTTTCCCGGCCTGAGAGGCGATGTTAACAATATGGCCGGAACGATTTTTTTGCATATGCTCAATCACCATTTGGGTACAGGAAATTAATCCGAGCACATTGACAGCAAACATCCTTTCAATGTCTCCCCATTTGGCAAGATGGGCTTCTTCAAAAATCCCGAAACCAGCATTATTGACTAAAACATCTATCTTTCCGGCCTCTGCAAAAATAGCCAAAAAAACCGCTTCAACATTTTCCCGTTCAGAGACGTCCAAAGAATGGATCCACACTTTATTGGAATAGCGGGATTCAAGAAAAGACTTCAGTTCCTCCAGCTTTTCTACCCGACGAGCAAGCAGCACAAGATTAGCCCCGCTTTCTGCCGCTTTGATCGCCATCTGTTCGCCGATCCCGCTTGAAGCGCCGGTTATCACCACGTTTTTTCCGTGAATCCGCGGATTCATAAAATACTTCACCTCCATAAGGAAATATGGCAGGATTGCTACCCATCATCATACCATTTTTCCGCTCAATAAAACACAAAATGTTTAGAATGTCTAAGGGCGTTGGAAACAACTTTTCATACATAATCATTGGCTGGGAACCGTGGCAAAAGTGCTGTTTTCTTCATTCAAAAGCGCTTCTAATCGTCAGTTTTTTCCGAAAATAGCCCTTGACAATGAGGTCTTTTTTTTGCATAATTTTGTAATAATCGTGTGGAGCAAAAAGCAATGAATAAGGCCAGTAAATAGAAAATGATGTAAGAGAGTGAAGCTCCTGGGCTGCGAAGCTTCATCATCCTCTTTTCTATTGAACCTACCTTATGAGCTGTCAAGATACTTGACCGTTTATCCCGCGTTAACGGAAACGAGCGTGCAAATGATTCCATTTGCAAATAAAGGTGGTACCACGGAAGATTCCCTTTCGTCCTTTTAAAGGATGAAAGGTTTTTTTATTTGAAATAGAAAAAAGCAAAAAATATTCCCATCATCTGCTCTTGACTAAAAACGTTCTAAAGGAGGAAAACAACATGAAAGTCGTCTTTATCGGCGCCGGTTCTATGGCAGAAGCCATCATTGCCGGCGGACTCAGCCAAAAGGCACTGATAAAAGAAGAAGTAATTGTGACAAATCGATCCAACCAAAAACGTTTGCAAGAATTAGAGGAAAAGTACGGCATTTCCTCTTGTGGCCGGGACCGCCTTGACGAAGCTTTACGGGAAGCCGATGTCGTCATCTTGGCTATGAAACCAAAAGACGCCAAAGAGGCGCTGGAAGCGATCAAGCCTCACGTTCCTTCCACTGTACTTGTTATTTCCGTGCTTGCCGGTGTATCCATCTCTTTTATTGAGGAAACGTTGGAAATTCCTTGCGCCGTCGTCCGCGCAATGCCTAATACTTCAGCCGCAATCGGGCAATCAGCAACTGGAATCGTATTGAACCGCCATGTAACGGAGCAGCAGCAAAAATACACCTTGAATCTTTTCTCAGCCATTGGCTTAACGGCCATCGTAGAAGAAGATCAGATTGATGCCGTAACCGGTTTATCAGGAAGCGGCCCTGCTTATATTTATTATCTGGTAGAAGCGATGGAAAAAGCAGCCGCTGAAATCGGCTTGGATGAAGATACCGCCAAACCGTTGATCATCCAAACTTTATTAGGAGCAGCGAAAATGCTTTCGACAACCGGACAAAAAGCAGAAGATTTGCGCAAAGCAGTGACCAGTCCCGGCGGCACCACTGAAGCCGGCCTGCGCGTCTTGGAAGAAAGACAAATGAGAGAAGCTGTGATCGATTGCATCAAAGCCGCGACTGCTCAATCCAAAAAACTGGGACTTCCTTTTCTAAAACAAATATCCAACCGGTAAAGTCACTGCTGCCTTTCATTCTTGCAATACTGAGGATGTTTTCTCTTAAAGGGCTGATCCTTTCAAAAAAGGATTACGCCCTTTTCTTTTAGGCTTATTGGATTATGTCGATCGGGAAAATCAGATTATTTATAATCAATGAAAAAAATTGTTATAATGAAAAGTACGTCAAAAAGGAGGAGATAAAATGGCGGTAAAACTTTTTGAACCGTATACGGTGAAAAATGTAACCTTCAAAAACCGGATCGTCATGTCACCGATGTGCATGTATTCGGCTGAAAATCAACAAGGTTTTTTGGAAGACTGGCATTATGTCCATTACACAACTCGGGCAGTCGGCCAAGTCGGATTAATCATAGTAGAATCGACTGCCGTGTTGCCGGAAGGAAGAATTTCTCCTAAAGATTTGGGCATATGGAGCGACGACCATATTGAAGGCTTTGCCAAACTTGTTTCCATGGTCCAAAAACATGGAGCCAAAATCGGCATTCAATTAGGGCACGCGGGCAGAAAAGCCGATTTGGAAGGCGATATTTATGCGCCGTCAGCGATTGCCTTTAACGAAACATCCAAAACGCCGAAAGAAATGACAAAAGAAGATATACAAAAAACGATTCGCGCCTTTCAAGAAGGAGCAAGACGGGCCAAAGAAGCCGGTTTTGACGTAATTGAAATCCATGCGGCGCACGGATACTTAATCAACCAATTTCTTTCCCCGCTGTCCAACAAGCGGACGGACGAATATGGTGGTTCAGCGGAAAACCGCTTGCGTTTTCTAATAGAAACGATCAAAGCGGTGAAAGAAGTCTGGGATGGTCCTTTGTTTGTAAGGGTATCGGCTAACGACTACCACGAAAAAGGATTAACCCCTGACGACTACGTGGAAATTGCTAAACAATTAAAAGAACAAGGCGTGGACTTAATCGATGTCAGCTCTGGAGCAGTCGTTCCGGCCAAAATCCATGCTTATCCGGGCTATCAAGTGCCTTTTGCGGAAAAAATTAAACACGGCGCCGGAATAGCGGTTGGAACAGTAGGCTTGATTACTTCCAGCATTCAAGCCGAAGAAATCTTGCAAAATGATCGCGCCGATCTCGTTTTCCTCGCACGCGAATTGCTTCGCGAGCCTTATTGGCCACGCAAAGCCGCAAAAGAATTAAATGCTGCAATCGAAGCACCGGTTCAATACAGCCGAGGCTGGTAAAAAGATCTCATCCTCTTTTCAAGAAAAAAGGAAGGCCAACATTAGCCTTCCTTTTTTGTGATGTCTTCGATTTTGACTTCCATAAAATCATGAACCAATACAGTCGGCTGAAAAATCGATTCCGCTTCTTTCTGCAAGTGATCCCATTCCTCCACAGGATAACGGGAGCTGACATGATTTAAGCACAACGCTTTTGCATTCGCTTTTTTAGCAATTTCAGCTGCTTGAGCCGTGGTCGAATGAAAATATTCATACGCCATCTCTGCACTTTCAGCGGAAAATGTGCCTTCATGAACAAGCATATCCGCATCCTTAGCCAGATCTACAGCAGCTTGGCAAGGACGGGTATCGCCAAGAATGGCGACGACCTTTCCTTTCTTGGAAGGTCCGACAAATTCTTTTCCGTCGATGACGCGGCCGTCTTCGAGCACAACTGTTTCGCCATTTTTTATTTTTTTATAAAGAGGCCCCGGCATAATTCCCATTTCTTTTAATTTATCTACAAGCAAAACACCGGGTTTATCCTTTTCTGTAATCCGATACCCGTACGATGGAATCCCGTGTTCCAAAAGCCGTGTTTCCACGATCATTTGCTCATCTTCAAAAACGATTCCCTCTTCAATTTCTTCAATGATGAGCGGATAGCGCAGCCTCGTTTCGCTGACCTCCAAGCTGACGCGCAAGAAATCGGCAATACCCTTAGGTCCGTATACCGTCAAAGGAGTCTCCCCTGCCTGAAACGAACGGCTTCCCAAAAGCCCCGGAAGACCGAAAATATGATCACCGTGCAAGTGGGTAATAAAAATTTTTTCAATTTTTCTCGGTTTTAACGATGTGCGAAGAATCTGATGCTGTGTTCCTTCTCCACAATCGAACAACCATACCGTTCCTCGTTCAGCGAGGAGTTTTAAAGCCAAGGCACTGACGTTTCTTGCTTTGGCCGGTACACCCGCTCCTGTTCCTAAAAACAACAATTCCAAACAACTCACACCCTTTTAACAAACTACCTGTTTCCCGTTCTTCCATTCTGTCATAAATGCACGTCTTTTTCCAACAAAACATGAATTTTGCCATCTAAAACAACGTCATCCATCTCCTTTTTCACGGCAAGCCTTGCGCATAATAGTTGCCTAAAGGCGTCAGAACGTCTAAAATTAAATACCTGTATAGGAAAAAATGTTCATGCTTTGGAAATAGAAAAGAGGTGTTTGGTTTTAGCCTGTTTGGCGAAAACTAACAGAGCATAGAACATCCTTTAAACAGCAGCAAACTTTTGTTACATAAAAGATGTAAAAAGTGAGGTCATATACAGTGAAACAATCAGAATCTCCAGCAACTTTAATTATGATTTTCGGTGCAACAGGGGATTTAGCGAAGAGAAAGCTGTTTCCTTCTCTTTACCATCTATTTCGAAAAAAGAAATTATCAGAGCGATTTGCCGTCATTGGCGTAGCCAGAAGAGAATGGTCAAAAGAAACCTTCCAATCCCATGTAAAAGACTCCGTTATTGCTTCAATCGGAAAAGTGGACAATATCGATGAGTTTATTTCCCATTTTTATTATCAGCCTCATGATGTGTCAGACTCAGAGTCGTATGTTGCTTTGAAAAAGTTGGCACAAACATTGGATGAACAATACAACCTTGAAGGGAACCGGATCTTTTATCTGGCAATGGCTCCGGAATTTTTTGGAACGATCGCCGAACATTTGAAAAAAGACGGATTGACAGACACAAATGGATTCACCCGTCTCGTCATCGAAAAACCGTTTGGCCATGATTTAGAATCAGCCATCGAATTGAATAAACGAATTCGAACGGCCTTTTCCGAATCTGAGATCTATCGGATTGACCACTATTTAGGAAAAGTCATGGTGCAAAATATCGAAGCGATCCGCTTTGCTAATGCCCTTTTTGAACCATTATGGAACAACCGCTACATTTCAAACATCCAAGTGACTTCCAGCGAAACGCTGGGAGTAGAAGAACGAGGACGGTATTACGAAAACAGCGGTGCACTGCGCGATATGTTCCAAAACCATATGCTGCAAATGGTGGCGCTGCTTGCCATGGAACCACCGATTAAATTGACAACAGATGAAATCCGCAGCGAAAAAGTAAAAGTTTTGCGCGCGCTTCGTCCAATAAAAGGAGATCAAGTGCACGAGTACTTCGTCCGCGGCCAATACGGAAAAGGAGTCATTAATGGCAAAGAAGTGGTCGCTTATCGGGAAGAACCGAACGTCGATCCTCATTCCAATACTGAAACGTTTGTAGCCGGGAAAGTCATGATAGACAATTTCCGCTGGGCCGGCGTACCTTTTTACATTCGAACAGGAAAAAGGATGGCTACGAAATCAACGAAAATTGTCGTCCAATTTAAAGATGTCCCGATGAATCTTTATTACAAGATGGATCAACCATTGTCCCCTAATCTGCTTGTGATCCATATTCAGCCTGAGGAAGGAATCACCCTTCATTTAAACACAAAACAAAGCGGTCAGAGCACGGGCATGATTCCAATCAAACTAAGCTTTGGAAATAACAGTTTTGACGCCATCAACACGCCTGAAGCCTACGAAAAGCTTTTATACGATGCCATTCGGGGAGATGCGACCAACTTTACCCACTGGGATGAAGTTTCCCTCTCATGGCGTTTTGTCGATGAAATTTCTGAAGTATGGGCCAACACTTCCGCCCATTTCCCTAATTATGAAGCTGGTTCTATGGGACCGAAAGAAGCTGACCAACTGCTTGAAAAAGACGGATTCTTCTGGTGGCCTATTGATCGGCTTGATGTAGACAATTGTCAATAAAAATCCAATCATCAGCGGTCATTTTCTTTCCGCTGATGATTGCCGTCATGCCTATCCATTGGATACACATACTGCCACCGTTCACTGCCATCCAATACTTAGGCATTTTACGTCAAAGACTCTTTCAAGCGGGAATCCGAACGAGTCAAACCGAACCGTGCAAAAAGAAAAGGAGGTTATAAAATTGAAAATTATTGACATAACTGCTCCAATTTATGAAGGAATGCCGGTTTATAAAAATAAGCCGGAAAAACAGCCATCGATTACCACTCAAACAAATGGCCATGTAACGGAGTCACGAATTTGCATGGACGTACATACCGGTACACATGTCGATGCTCCGCTCCATATGATGAACGACGGAAAAACGATTGAAACGATCTCGATCGAAAAACTCGTTCGTCCTTGCAAAGTGATCGATTTGACACATGTCCATGAAAAAATTACGAAATCAGATGTAGAAAATGCGGATATTCAAAAAGACGACTTTATTTTATTGAAAACGAAAAACTCGTTTGATAAAGAATTTAATTTTGATTTCATTTATCTTGCTGAAGATGCAGCCCGCTACTTGGCGGAAATCGGAATCGCCGGTGTCGGCATCGATTCCTTAGGCATAGAACGTGCTCAGCCGGAGCACCCCACTCATCGTGCTCTGATGGACAAAGACATCGTGGTCATCGAAGGACTTCAATTGGCGGACGTGGAAGAAGGGTCCTATTTTATGATTGCGGCCCCTTTAAATATTCAAGGAACGGATGCCTCTCCAGCCCGAGTTCTTTTGCTGGATAATTGGAAATAAAGAAATGCGATGAAAAAGAGCAGCTTGTGCGCTTCACAGGCTGTTCTTTTTTTGGTAATCATGTTTCGTCATCCCCATTTCGCCTGGAACTTCCTGCCTATCTATCCGTTTAGATTCATCGGGGTTTTGCCTTGATCGTCAAATTTCTTTTATTGATGAAAATGGACTCTTTTCATGATCCATTATCTTTAGGAAAAAACGGCCATCTTGACCGATATTTGAACCTTTTTCAGCCATCCCGAATAGGTGTAACTAAACCAGCCAACATAATATAGGCTTGAAAATATTAGCTTAGGAGGCGGTTCCGGTGGTTGGAAAAAAGATCGATGACGTGTTAAAAGAAGGATTATACGGAAAAAAAGAATTGAAACCTGAAGAGCGAAAACGATTTTTAGGAACGTTTCGAGAACGCGTGGAAGGTGCCTTGACGATTAGCCAAGTACAAGAGCCGGACATCTATCCGGAAGTGAAAGAATGGATCCGAAAACCCGGCGTCCGCCTGCTTTTAAACGGAAAAATAGACTATTCTCATATTAGCAAATATATCAGACTGGCCAACGACCAAAACATTTCTTATACCATCATCCAAAATCATGAAGCAGAAACGGATATCGGCTTGGTAGTCGCTCATAAACACGCGGTCGACAAAGAAATGATTTGGGCATCCAAAAAGAAGCCAGCCTCTACAGAACAAAAAAAGAAAAAGAATGGCTTGTTTTCTAAAATCTTTAAATAAAAATGATTCAATAATGAAATCCTGCTTAACGATTGGAGATTCTTTTTTCCTATATGCCTTCATAAACAAAAAAAGTATCTCATATTTGTCTTTTCTAATCGAAAAATATATTCTAAAGATAGACTAGTCCTATTCATAATCGTTGCTATGAAGGAGATGTGGGTTATGAGTTTAAAGAAAACCTTTACGCTTGCTGGTTCGGATTCCAGTGGTGGAGCCGGTCTTCAAGCTGATTTGAAAACATTCCAAGAGCTGGGCGTCTATGGAATGACAGCCATTACTTCCATTGTTGCCATGGATCCAAAAAACAACTGGCATCATAACGTTTTTCCGGTGGATGTAAAAACGGTTGAACCGCAATTAGAAACCATTCTTTCCGTCGGGATTGACGCCATGAAAACGGGTATGCTCGGATCTGTCGACATTATTGAACTCGCCGCCCGTAAAATTGATGAATATCATTTAGATAAAGTCGTGATTGATCCGGTGATGGTATGTAAAGGAGAAGATGAAGTTCTTCAACCTGAAAATACAGACGCGATGCGCGAATTATTGCTGCCGCGTGCAACGATTGTCACTCCAAACCTTTTTGAAGCATGGCAATTAGCACAAACCGGCCCTATTAAAACGATTGAGGATATGAAAAAAGCGGCTGTGAAAATCCATGAATTAGGGGCCAAAAATGTCGTGATCAAAGGCGGAAAACAGCTGCAGCATGAAAAAGCTGTTGACTTATTCTACGATGGTCAAAACTTCCGTGTATTTGAATCGGAAAAAATTGATACCACTTATAATCACGGTGCAGGCTGTACTTTTGCCGCCGCCATCACAGCTCAACTAGCAAAAGGCAGCTCAGTGGAAGAAGCCGTCCGTTTTGCAAAAGATTTTGTTCATGCAGCAATTGAACACGGCTTTAAATTGAATCAGTATGTTGGCCCGGTTATGCACGGTGCTTATACCCGATTTGTTTCTAAAGCAACCGTATGAAATGCTAAACCAGCACATAGAAATGCATGATGAAAAAAGGCATGTTATAACCCTGCATGCCTTTTTTCATTTCCTAGGATGTTTGTTATTATCTTTGATTTTAGCCGCTGGATGATGTCAGCAATCAGGTAGGTGTGCATTGAATAATCGGATCAACAAACGGCTACATAAAAATGTTTTCAGCCATAAGATTGGAAATACAATCACGCCAATATAAAGGATCAGCCATCTTCCATAAAGCCTCTTTTTCCATGGATGAAAGATATCTGGTCCATTCTTGGTTATTTACAGATTTCTAAAATCTTATGTATCGCTTTGGCTACGCCATCTTCATCGTTTTTACTTGTCTCATACGGACAAAGATTTTTCACTGCTTGTACCGCGTTTCCCATCGCAATCGGAAAACCGACTCTTTCTAACATCGAAAGGTCATTCAAATTATCTCCCACCGCCATCGTATGTTGTAAAGAAATTCCTTTTTCTTTCACAAAGCGTTCCAAGGCAATACCTTTTTGTGCGGAGATATGGTTGATTTCAATGTTGCGAAACCCTGACGACGTCACGTGAATATCGTCCAGTTCATACTCCAGCTTGGTGCTGAGCTCTTCAAACAGCGACTCTTTTTTATCGAATGCCAATATTTTAAAAAAACGAATGGAAGGATCATTGAAAATTTCTTTTGAGTCGTATACGTTTTGGATATGTCGAATATCACCGCGATTTTTAAGATGGATGCGGATTTCTTCTTCTGAAACTTCGGGATTAGCCGATTGGAAAATATCCACCAACATTTCGATGCTTGTTTCATAGTCTTCTGTAAAAATGCCTTTATTGGTAAAAAATTCATAATAAAGCCCGAATTTTTCAAGATAATCCGCCACTTGAGAGGCAGTTTTGGCGCTAATGACAGATCTATGAGTAATTTCACCTGCTTCATTTCTTACTTCCGCACCGTTTAACCCAATCACTGTACAACGGATCCCTGCTTCGTCTAAAACCTCTTTTGCTTCTTGATAAGAACGCCCCGTTGCAATCACAAATTCGACTCCTTGCTCTTGAGCTAATTGAATCGCGTCACGATTTGCCGGACTAATTTGTTGTTTGGAGTTTAATAAGGTCCCGTCCATATCAGATGCAATGCATCGAATCATGAGGTCCACACCTTTCTTCGCTTATATTCGGTGATCTTTTTCAAATTGTCCTCCATCTTCTTTTTCTCCTTTGTTCATGAATCTCCTTTCGAATTTTTTCTTACCAGCAGGTTCCAATGCTTAAAAAAATGTTTAAATAAACGGGAACCATTCAATTAACATTTCTTCATCATATGTACTCGATTTTTCTTTCCGATATGCCTTTCGAATCCGCCATTTTTTGAATCACCTTCTTGGACGATGAAAAGAATTTAACGCTGTTGTAAGGGGGCGATTGAGTGATTCGAGGTTCAAATCAAGCGATCAATTGGTTTCCTTACACTTTCTATATTAAAAAAGAATTATTAAGGGCCTTTTACGAAATTATAAAATACTTATAAATTTCATTCACGCAAAAAAAATTGTCTATTCGATGTCCATCCATTTAATCTTAAACTTTGTTCCGCCTTTTATAAATGGCAAAAGGGGCAAATCCTCATCGATGACCTTTCCGATTACATTTACTTTCTCATCTGCCGGCAAATCGCGTTTTACGATTTGAATCTCTCCTCGATAACGTCCATACAGAAGATTATCTACTGTAATGGACCCTTTTTTTCGCTCGATTGTATGGATAGGCTCCAATAATGGTTTACCAACTAACCCATTTTCGCGTGATTCTTGAGAACGGATCACATCTCTTGCTGCATCTACTCGATTCGTTTGCACTACAGAAATGTCTTTTTGAAGGATATCATTTTGAACAAAGGGTTTCGCTCGCAGCAAAAAAATATTTTGATTGAATGTAGAAAACTGTTCCAATGCTTTCTCGCTGATCCGAACATCACCGATCAAGATTTTATCAACGCTCTCATTTATTTTTAAATCGAGAAACGCTAAAAAAGGTGAAGAATAGCGATGATCTTCCAATGTCGGCAATCCTGAATACAAAGGGCCTCTCTTTTCCTCATCTCCGGGAATAAAGGCCGCAACAAGAATTCCTTCCTTTTGCAGCCAGTCATTTTGCAGCGAAAAATCCTTTCTATCCAATCCCGTTTCAGGTCGAGGATAATAATTATGCCATGCTTCCGTATTTTCAATGCATAGCCCTAACGACTTTAAGCGTCTCATCCCCTCCTTTGTTAACGTGCTTGCATTTAAAGCAATCTTCATTTTACGAGATAATTCAACGATGATCTCTTCACTGATTCCGTAATCGATGCGCAAACCCGTTAATCCCCAAGACGTAAGCCTGTCTATTGATTCCCATGTGCAGCCTAAACGCTTGAGCGATTTCGGAGATATATCCACCGTTAATTCCATCCCATATTTTTTAGCCAATTCCCCCAGCTCTTTTAAACGTTTTACAGAAAGATCCGGATTTTCTTCAGGAATCTGCAAAGAAGTAAAGATCGAAGTAAAGCCCGCTGATTTCATTTTGGCAATATATCCTTCATGACGAGAGATTGAATCTGATAAGTAAATCGATATTCCACGCATCACTATTGCTCCTTTTCAAATCTTACTAACTCAACTTTCGCACACAGAAATATTTAAGCATTGCTTGATATAATTAGGTATAGTGGCCAACCATTTATTCATTTGATTTTTAAAGATGTCCATGTTCAAAGAAACCTCGGCTTCCGCCAAAGTTTGGAAAAGGTCAATAAGTGATTGAAGGGCAGTAATAAAATCTATGTCTTTTACATCTTCGCAAAGGATGTAAAAAAGGTTGCCAATCGTCTTAGGATCCTCCTCTTTTCGCATTTGCCAAGCAATGAGAATATATCGTGTAAAAACAATGGTTGTATGGCTAATTAACATGTCGTAGGAACGTCCCTGGAATTCTTTCTCTAAATTTAAAAGGGATTTATTGCATTTGAAGAAGACTTCAATGTCCCAACGCATGCCGTAAATACGAATGATCTCTTCATTTTCTAATGTTGTATCTGTGCTGAGAATGGCAAGCCATTCGCTCCGTTTATTACGGTTTCGTACAAATAGAATTTTTACTGGAATTCCATTGTCTAAAGTAGCATAAACGGATCCGCGAATGTCTTTTTTACCCATGTGAGGTTTTGCCAATTTGTAAAGTTGATTCAGTGTGAAACGTTCACCATTGTAAACGTATCGCTGCTTTAATTGCTTCACCAAGCCAATGACAAATAACCCTTTGTTCGTAATCTTCTCAATTAAAGGCGCTTGTGTAAACCAGGAATCCATGAGAACATAGTCAGCTATAATCCCTTTTTCAAGCGCATGATCAAGTAAAGCTGAAGCCACGTCCGGTTTTGATTTCAGAGCTTCCTGGCGACGCTTATAGCCAGATGTTCGTTTATCAATATTGGTATTGATTTCTTGCAGGCGATTTTCCTTTTTCGGTGAACTTAGAAGAGCAAAATCAATGGGAATAAAAGTAAAACTATCGGTCCAGCCAAGGGTAAGCATTTGAAACCCTTTCAAGTACTGATGGGTAGAGTGATCAAAAACCTTAGCCAACAGTTCAACCGACTTACTACGGTTTCTTGAAAAGACAGAATCATCAATCACAAAAGCTGTGACACGATCTTTTGAAGTTAATGGTTGAAGCAGACGGATCATTTCACTGCTTAATGAAAGCAGAAACTTTCTCCAATGATAGGTTGGTGTATTTAAAAAGCGATAGACTGTATCCTTTCCGGGCAGATCCTGAGATCGTTTACTCATAAAAGCACGAAACCAGTTCTTATATTGGAAGACTAAAAGAAAAATCAGTTTGAAAACAGTAAGACAAGAATACCCGGAAAGTTTCGTAATATTCGCTTTTCTTAAATGATATCCAATATTTAATTCGGAAAATCCTTGTTTAATTTCTTTTGGTAATTGCGCAAAGTAGTCTTTATTCGTTATCATAGTGGTGACACCTTTCTTTTGGATTTGGTTTCGTCACCAATATTTTACCAAAAGAATAGGTGTCTTTCTTTATGTTTTAAAAAATGTCAAATGATAATTTTGTACTTCCCAAAACCATTTACATCAAGCATTTAAACAAGATTTTGGACTGCGAAAGCTGAGTTACTAATAAAAAAGAAAAGTGTCAGACATCGATCTATATAGGGGCCACTCTTATAGAAAAATCCTATATACAAGATGGATTGGCTGTCAGACATTTCTCTCTTCATTGAACGAAAATATATTTCTATTATTTTATGTTTTCCGACATTTCTTCTTTATAACCAAATAGGTAAGTGAAAATAAAGCCACATGCATAAGCGATCACAATGCCTATTAGATAATAAAAATATTTATTATCAACAATAAGTGGTGTAAGGGACAAACCTGACACTCCTATAGCAGAAGCAGCTGTTTTCATAAAAGCTTGAAAGGCCCCGCCAACCGCCGCGCCTAAACAAGCAGTAACAAACGGTCTTCCCAACGGCAAAGTAACTCCATACAATAACGGTTCCCCTATTCCAAGAAAGCCTGCAGGTAATCCCCCTTTAATAATACTTCTTAATTTTTTATTTTTAGTTTTGACAAATATGGCAATCGCAGCACCAACTTGACCGGCGCCTGCCATTGCTAAAACAGGCAATAACGGGGTGCTCCCTGTAGCATGAATTAATTCAAGATGAATAGGCGTTAATCCTTGATGCAATCCAAGCATGACAAGCGGCAAGAAGAATCCGGCTAATATCGCACCCGCTATAACGCCACCGACATCTAAGATAGCTTTGATTCCGGTCGTGATGCCATCGGCCACGACTCCTGCAACAGGTTGTATCGCATAAAGACTTAAAATACTAACGATCAATACCGTAATCAGTGGAGTAAAAATAATATCAATTGAATTCGGCATGATCTTTCTGATTTGTTTTTCTACAACCGTCATCAACCAAGCAGCAAAAATGACTCCGAATAAACCGCCTCGCCCAGGGATAAGAGCATCTCCATAAATATGAATTTCAGCAAGACCCGGATTAAACAACAGCATGCCGGCAATGGCTCCAAGAACCGGAGTGCCATTAAATTCCTTTGCCGTATTCCAACCTACTAAAACAGCTAAATACGTAAAAATACAACTACCAACTAGCAATAAAATTTGCATCCAAGTCGTCTTGTCATCTACACCAACATTTTTTGCAAAGTTCGCTGCTCCATTGATAATCCCTGAAGCTACAAGACCAGGGATTAAAGGTATAAAAATATTCCCTATTTTCCTCAAGAAATTTTTAAAAGGCGTCTGATTTTTCGATTTTATATTGGCTTTTTTAAGTGCAGCTCTTTCCTCAAAAGTCAATTCATCTGGTTCCGCCGTTTCTTCTCCTATTTTAATCCCTGTCGAACGGCTAATGGCATCGGCTACTTTATTAACGGTTCCCGGACCTACAATAATTTGTAAAGTGCCGTCATCCACGACCCCCATGACGCCTTCTATTTGCCGTAATGCCTCTATATCCGCTTTTTCTTCGTTTTTCAATTCAAGACGTACTCTCGTCATACAGTGTGCCAATTTGCGGATATTCTCTTTACCGCCCGTGTATTGGAGAATCTTCTTTGCAATCTGTTCTTCTTTTGTCATACTTCTCCCTCCAAGCCGATCTAAAGTGCTTTGCGAATAAACCCTTTTGCCTTCTCCAGTTTTTTTATGGCTTCCTCATATGAACATTTAAGTAAAATCATAATAATGGCTGCTTTTACATGATGATTGGCTTTTTCAAAATATTGGCTGGCTGTTTCATAATCAACATCCGTCGCTTCCATAATGATTCGCTTTGATCTTTCTACTAGCTTCTGATTCGTCGGTTGTACGTCTACCATTAAATTTTGATAGGTTTTCCCTATTCCGATCATGGAAGCTGTTGAAATCATATTCAGTACGAGCTTTTGCGCGGTTCCTGCTTTTAGTCTTGTAGAACCCGTTAACACCTCCGGTCCTGTTTCGACTTCAATAGCCACATCAGCCAACTGACTAATCTCTGCCTGTTTATTGCAGCTAATGCTCACCGTATTCGCTTTTTGTTCTTTTGCATATGACAGCGCTCCTTTTACATAGGGCGTTCTTCCACTCGCAGCTAATCCGATGACCGTATCGTTTTCATTTAAGAAAATCGATTTCAAATCATCTTTTCCTAAAGATTCGTTATCCTCAGCTCCTTCCACCGCTTTAGTAAGCGCTTCCAAACCTCCTGCTAAAATACCACTTACCATGTTTTTAGGTGCACTAAATGTAGGCATACACTCTACTGCATCGAGAACCCCTAATCTGCCGCTTGTACCAGCCCCTACATAAATAAGTCGGCCTCCATTTTGAAAAGATCGGATCACCAACTGAACAGCTTTTTCAATCAAAGGGATTTGCGTTGCAACTGCTTGCGGAACCGTTTGGTCTTCTCGGTTCATCACCTCCAATATTTCTCTTGTTGACATTAAATCTAAGTCCATCGTGCTGGCATTTCTTTGTTCTGTTGTCAATTTTTCAAGCATCTAATCATCCTTTTTAAAACTTATTTTTTGATTTTATTGTATATGACTGAAATAAAATGTCAATAATTACATTTTTATTTTTGAAATTTTGTTTCATTTATCAGAAATTAAAAAAACATCCTTCGTTTCCAAGGATGTTTTTTGGATTCAAGGTTATCTACGCAATTTCACTGCTTCATTTCTTGCCTCATAATACCGATCCACTACTTTCTCTCCAATTCGATTAAACACGCTTACATAAAGGGCATCCACAATATCAAGTTGTGCCATCCTTGAAGAAATGGTTCCTATCCGAAAATCTTGTTCGACAACCGGTGTACACAGCCGAATATCTGCTTTCTTATAAAGAGGAGATTTATCCATATTGGTTATAGCGATCACTGTTGCGCCTTTTTTTTTGGCAAATTGAGCTAATTCAAGGACATCCTTCGTTTTCCCCGACATACTGATCGCCACAAAAACATCCCGTTCATCTAAATAAGGAATAAGAGAAAGCAAGTAGTGAAAATCATGAGCCATGATCGATTGAAATCCCAGTTTTGTAAATTTGTACTGAGCATCAAAAGCAGCCGTTGCTGAGCCGCCGACACCGTAAAAAACGAGTTTTCTTGCCTTTTGTATCACATCTACTGCTTTGTCTAATTCTCTCCGATCCAACGATGTCAGTACGGATTCAATCGCTAACTTGTTCACATACGTCACTTTTTGAAATAAATCATAAGGTAAATCTTTTTTCTGTAAAATGGAGAAATCAGAAATATTTGTTTCAGATAATGTTAAATGTTTGACTAGCTCCATCTTAAACGTTTTAAAACTCGTCATACCAATGGATTTGCAAAACCTCACTACACTTGATTCACTGACTCCCGTTTTCTCCGATAAATCTTTCGTCGTCATATGTGGAACCAATTCAGGATGCTCTAAAATATACTCACCTATTTTCCGCTCTGCATCCGTAAGTTTATGCCATTCTTTCTTAATTCTCTCGAGTAACGAATTCACATGATTTCCCCCATTATGCAACTACTTTGTTTCACTATAAAATGAAATTGGAAAAGGAGTCAACTGATAAAGGAATCGCAAGTATCGTTTCTATCCTTTAAACACAAATATTTTTCTTATACGGCATGTCTGAACATTGCGATCCAAAAAATATCATTTATGATTACTCCGAACTAGTTTGTAGTTGTTGTTCGGCAAGTTCTCTGTAGAGAGGATGGGTTTGCAGCAATTCTCTATGTGTGCCGATCCCGGTGATAACCCCTTTCTCTAATACAACCATTTGGTCTGCGTCGATAACCGTTGAGAGACGATGGGCAATAACAATGGTTGTTCTTCCCTCCATCAGCCGCTGCAAGGCCTTTTGAACAAGAACTTCCGATGAACTGTCTAAGTTTGAGGTCGCTTCATCCAGAAGAAGGATTTTAGGATCGCGTATAAGAGCGCGTGCAATGGCGATTCTCTGCCGCTGTCCACCTGATAATTTGATTCCCCGTTCCCCCACTTCAGTCCAATATCCTTTTGGAAGCCGATCGATAAATTCCGCTGCGTTTGCCAGTTTAGCCGCTTGTATGATTTCTTGATCGGAAACGTCTCTACTTAGTCCATAACAAATATTGTCTCGTATCGTTCCTGACATCATCGGGCTTTCTTGTGAGACATAACTGATATTGCGGCGCCACGAATGTAAGTGAAATTCTTCAATATTGGTTTTCCCTAGCAATATTTCTCCTTCGTCGGGGGTGTAAAATCGCTCTAACAAAGCAAACAA